>CAKSPW010000004.1 GCA_934486495.1 uncultured Clostridia bacterium | reverse complement strand
TGTTTTAACCGAAAATCAGCCGCCGTGCAACAGATACAAACGAAGTAAAAACCTCACATACTTTCAAAACCTGCATCTAATCAATTTCAGGCGAAACATCCGCTTAAAATCCGATTCCATGACTCAAAAATATTTCACAATGAGGTTTACGAAACACACGAATAATCGTCATTTTTCCCTGTCACACAGCAACTGCTTTTCTGCGGTCATCTATACAATTTTTACTCTGTAATGCTTAAACCACTCGTTTGCCTGCAATATAAATTCGAGAATTTTGATTTTATCATCATAAAAATCCTTCGTACAGACATTTATAATTTTGCTGAAGTCGCAAAGCGACAAAATCGGCTCGTTTCTGTTTGAAATCAGGTCAAGAACTCTCTCTTTTAACATCTTTTCATAATACTGATTTTTCGGATTGTATTTGCGTGGTGCGTATAAATCGGTTTTAACAAAATATCTTCCGACATCTCTTAATACTTCATCCTTTATT
This sequence comes from uncultured Clostridia bacterium, assembly GCA_934486495.1. Lineage (GTDB taxonomy): Bacteria > Bacillota > Clostridia > UBA1381 > UBA1381 > RGIG9115. The sequence goes on along the minus strand of CAKSPW010000004.1, from coordinate 62,605 downwards.
TTTGGCGAAATACCGTAAACATATTCTATAAGCCTGTGGTCTGAAAAAGGAAATCTTACTTCAATATCGCTTGCCATACTAAGTCTTCCCACATTTTCAAGAAAACTTGTATAATAATTTATTCCAAGCCACTCTTTAAGCTTTTTTTCTTTGGTGTATGCTGAATTTTCATCACATATAATCATTTCGTTTATTGTTTGCCTGTGCTTTTTCAATGCATGGTCTTTGACATTAAGCGTTTTTGAAACCTCATCAAGCAAGATACAATCTGCATTTTCAAAATTATTTGCATTGCATTTATATTTCCCGTCAATCACGGTTTTATGCTTTTTTCTTATCTGTCTGCAAAAATACAAAACGGACGTATCACCGTTTACGGGCAAATCGGCCGCATGAACGCAGTCGTAAAGATTTTCAATCCTCTCCGTGTTTGAGCAAACAAGATATGTATAATTCTTAAAACTGTCACATTCCTCATTATTATAAATCGAGTATGCGGACGATATATTTTCTTTTCCGATTGAGCAAATTATATCACAGCTTACATCGTCTCTTAAAATAACGCTCATCGGGACATCGCTCCCAATACGGCGCTTTACGCTGTCCTCGACAAGATACCTAACATTCTCCGCCGCTTCATCGTAATTATGCACGTGAGTTTTACCGCTGAGCGAAAAGTATTTTTTTATTCTTATTCCGTCTCTTGAGCATATCATATATCTGCCCGGCCGCAGCTCGTATATCCCGTCAAAAACTCCGGATCCGCGGGATTTTGAAAAACTGAAAATATCTCTCAATCCGTCAACCGATACTTCTGGTTTTATACCGGGATATTTTAAAATTGCCTTTTGCTCGCTTGCAAATATAATTTTATCTTCTTTTATCGAATAAAAAAGCGGCTTAGTGCCAAATCTGTCACGGCATAAAAAAGCACGCTGTCTCATGCTGTCCCATATGCAAAACGAAAATACGCCGTTTAGCTTTTCGCTGCACAGTGCACCGTAATGAATATATGAATAAAGTAAAATCTCCGTGTCAGATTTACTTGTAAAATTATACCCGTATGCGGACAGCTCATTTTTTAGTTCCTCGCCGTTATAAATCTCTCCGTTAAACACAATAACAAACTGATACCCCGCAACAACCTTTTCCATAGGCTGATTGTTTTCGTCATCTTCAAACGCGCGGTGCAATCTGCCGAAAGATATACAATCGCCTATCCATATCCCCGTTTCGCTTATGTCACGGTGGTATAAAGCATTAATCATGCTTTCGGTTATATTTTTATTTTTTTCTTTATTTTTAATAAAATTATCTTTAAAATTAATATATCCTGCAATCCCACACATTTTTTTCTCCTATCCGGCTGCTTGAAAGCTACCTTTTTTACTTCCAAACAGCCGATTATTATTCTATTATAAATTATGCAGGATTTTTTTGTTTGTTACACGGTCAGTATGCCGTTTTCACTCTCGATAAGCATCAGTATTTTCTCCTCACGCCCGTTTGACGCATTTATATAAATGATATAGTTTTTGCCCTTGAAGCTTCCTTTAAATTCATAGCACAGCACCTCTCTTAGGCTGTCCTTTGGAATGAGTGCAACTGATGATGAGTTAATGTTTAAATGACTGCTTACACATTTTCTCGCTTCATCTGCTGTAAGGTGAGGTGTTACGTTCTTTCTTTTTTGATGATTCATCAAATAACCGTTTGCCTCCATACCAAGAATTTCACCGTTATCGAGCGCAACCTTGACCTTTATTAAATCGGAATAACAAATTGTTCCGTCTTGAACATATGCGTAATTTACAGTGGCAACGCCTGCCGCCTTATCATAATAGCTGCTTTTCATTGACGTAAAGCCTATAAGCGCAAGATATTCGCTTCCAAGCCGTACAGCGTCTCCAAATCCGAGCTTTTCCTCAGAAATATCCCTGTTTTTAAGAAAATATATTACAAATCCGCCTCTTTTACTAATGCTTATATTTACCCTCGTATCAATATCGGCGTAAAAATTATATGCGTCAATTGCACTGTTTTGAGTATCGCACTCAAACACAACCTTTTCAATATCCGTTTTTATAAAATCCGCCGCAGCCTTTCTCGCATTTTCCATGCTTATTTCCTCACTTGAATTTATAAGCTGCGACTGTCTGTTTTCTATATGCTCCGAAAACGGGCCGTCATATATAAGCGACGGATATTCCTCAAACGATTTTTCTACGTTTTGAAGGTCTGTAAAAATATCGCCTGCCGCCATTACTCTGCCTTTTTTTCTTTTATCGGTAAAAGACACCGTACCGTCCGATACACCCTCTTTTATTTTGTCCATTGCCGTATTTAAGCTTTGAGCATAATCGGTAAGCGATTCTATCTCTTTGTATTGCTTATCGGTTATCGCTTCACCGTTTATTGAACTTTGCGACAAAACATAGGTATAATCGCCCACCTGTGACAAAAATTTTGCCGTGTTATCAAGCTGTACCTCATTTATTGGAAGCTCACCAAGACACGATTTTGCCGAGTTTGACATTCTGTAAATATTACCCGATATAGTTGCAAGCTGCGCTGGAGATTTGACGAGCATACCTTTTCTCAGCTCAGTTTCTATATCATTCACATAATCCGCCATTTCATAAAACGATTTTGAATATCTGTTTTCAAGCTCCGTCTGAACCCTGTTTTTTTCGTTTTTCTCATACACCGCCCATATTGTTGCCAAAACTGCGGCAACTGCCAATGCGGTATAAATTATCACATTTGTTTTCAAGCTGTTTTCCCTATTCATCTCTCGCTCCTTATTTACAAAATCTATGTTTTCCTATTACCTTTATTAACGGTCTTGACCAAATCCATGCGTTTGTTGCGGTGTCTGGATTAAAATAGTAAATTGCTCCGCCCGACGGGTCCCAACCGTTCAGAGCGTCCTGACACGCCTTATACACCGTTGAATTTGCACTTATCGGTACATTTATCTGTCCGTCGCTTACCGCCGTAAATGCGCCCGGCTGATAAATAACTCCAGCTATCGTATTCGGGAATGACGAATGCTTTACTCTGTTCAGTATTACCGCCGCAACGGCAACCTGTCCCTCATACGGTTCTCCGCGAGCTTCTCCGTTTACCGCTCTTGCAAGCAATTGGTTGTCGGACGATTTACCTGTCGACTGTGCAAACTGCGGATAAACTATTATACTGAGGCAAATCGACAAAACGATAAAAATAGACACTTTCTTCTTCATTTCAAATCTCCCTTATATTTTTTTATTTATTTTTATCTGTTTTTTTAAAATTATGTACATATATAAATAATTAACATCATAAATATTAAAATAAATAATTATATGGAGATTAACAATGAATATCTTTTTTATCAAAACCAACAGACTTATTGTTTTTTCCGTGCTTCTTGGATTATTTACGGCAAGTGCATTTATTGCATTTTCAAAAAGTGAAGAAGGCATTCCTCTGCCGATAGTAATGTATCACAGCGTTCTTAATGACGAATCACGGGCAGGAGATTATATCGTTCCTTTTCGTCTGTTTAAAGAAGATACGGAATATTTACTTTCCGAAGGGTATACGCCTGTCACAATCAAATCGCTCACGGATTACGTATATAATAATTCTCCGCTTCCCGAAAAACCCGTTATTATTACCCTTGATGATGGTTTTTATAACAATTATGAATATGTTTTTCCATATATAAAAGAAAAGGATATACCTGTCGTAATTTCCATAGTCGGAAAATACACCGAAAATTACACAAATTCGGGCGAAAAAAATCCAATGTACAGCTATTTGAGAAATTGTGATATTTCTGAGATGAGCAAGTCGGGTCTTGTTGAATTTCAAAACCATTCCTATAACCTTCATTCCCTTGAAAATAATGCAAGCATGAAAAGATATAATGAAAGCGATTATGAATATAAAATTCGCCTTACTGACGATTTAAACAAGGTTCAGTCACTGCTTTTTTCATTAACCGGCAATTACCCGTCAGCTTTTACATATCCGTTCGGAAAAATAAGCAAGCAATCAACCGACATTATAAAACAGATGGGATTTTTATCAAGTCTTTCATGTGAGGAGGGAATAAACTATATAAATCACTCTCCTGACTGTCTTTACAAACTGAAAAGATATAACAGATTTTCAAAATATTCAACCGAAAGCTTTATGAAAAAAATGCTGCCTCAATAATGAAGCAGCATTTTAATTTGATTTTTAAATTACATTGTAAACTTATTACGCTTTTTGTAATGAGTATGTAAGAGTTCATGTGACTTATGAGATCCCGGCTTTTCAAAGAACTCACTGTAAAGGAGCTTAATATCCGGATTTTCATGACTCTTTCTTATAGCGGCATCTTCATCTTCGGCATAAAGTGCTCTTGCTCTTTCTTTCTTAACATCAATATCCATGTAAGTTTTAGCTGAACAAATCGGCTGACCTCCGCCTGTTACGCATCCGCCGGGACAAGCCATAATCTCAATAAATTCATATTGCTTCTCTCCGCTTCTTATGCTCTCTAAAAGCTTTCTTGCATTTCCGAGACCATGCGCAACCGCAATTCTTATATCCTTGCCGGCTATATTAAGAGTTGCCTCTTTAATACCCTTTGTTCCTCTTACTTCTTCATATTCTATCTTGTCAAGCGATTTACCTTCAAGAATTTCAGCAACTGTTCTCAAAGCTGCCTCCATAACACCGCCCGTTGCGCCGAATATAACACCGGCACCCGTTGCTTCCTCAAACGGAGCGTCAAACTTCTCATCGGGAAGTAATTCGTATTTTATACCCGACTGCTTAATCATCTTAGCAAGCTCTCTTGTTGAGATAACTATATCAACATCTCTCAAGCCGCCTGCCTGCATTTCTTCTCTGTCGGATTCAAACTTCTTTGCAACACAAGGCATAACGGAAACAACAACAATCTTTTCGGGATCAATATTGTTTTTCTGCGCATAATATGATTTCAAAACAGCACCAAACATCTGATGCGGTGATTTACAGCTTGAAAGATTATCAAGAAAATCGGGAAAGTTATGCTCACAGAATTTTATCCAGCCGGGGCTGCATGATGTTATAAGCGGAAGCTTGCCGCCGTTTTGAATTCTGTCTAAAAGCTCCGTACCCTCCTCCATTATTGTAAGGTCTGCACCGGTATCTGTGTCGAATACCTTATCAAAACCGAGTCTTCTCAAAGCTGCTGCCATTTTACCCGTTGTGGGTGTACCTATTTCATAACCGAATTCCTCGCCTATTGCAGCTCTTACGGCAGGAGCCGTCTGAACTATAACATACTTGTCCTTATCGGCAATGGCGTCAAATACCTTTTCGGTATTATCTTTTTCTCTGAGTGCGCCCACAGGACAAACAGCTATACATTGTCCGCAGTTTACGCAGGCAGATTCCGAAAGAGGCATATTAAACGCACAACCGATATGTGTTTTAAATCCTCTCTCCATTGTGTCTATTGCACCAACAGTCTGAATGTTTTTACATACATTTATACAACGGCGGCAAAGCACACACTTATTGTTATCACGTACAATTGACGGTGACAGGTCATCTATATCGTAATGAATTACTTCACCCTCATATCTTATTCCGTCTACACCAAGCTCATCGGCAAGCGCCTGAAGCTCACACTTTTGATTTCTCGTACAAGTGAGACATTTTCTGTCATGGTTTGACAAAAGAAGCTCAAGTGTGGATTTTCTTGCTTTTCTTACGCTCGGTGAATGTGTAAGAACCTCAAGTCCCTCTGAAACCGGATATACACAAGCTGCCTGAAGCGCTCTTGCTCCTACTATTTCAACAACACACATTCTGCACGAACCTGTTTGAGAAACATCTTTCAAATAACAAAGTGTGGGAATATCAATTCCTACCTCGCGCGCTGCCTCAAGAACCGTATAGCCGGCAGGTACGCTTACGGCTTGACCGTTTATTTTTAAATTTACCATATCCATTATACTATTATCATCCTTTCAGCATTATTTCTTGAATATAGCGCCAAACTTACAAGAATCCTTACAAGCGCCGCACTTAATACATTTATCCTGATCAATTTCAAACGGCTCTTTGATTTTACCTGTAATTGCGCCGACAGGGCACTGTCTTGAACAAAGACTACAACCTCTGCACTTATCCTTATCAATAATAAATCTTGAAAGGGCCTTACATACTCCTGCGGGACATGTCTTATCCTTAACGTGAGCGATATATTCATCTCTGAAATATCTTAAAGTAGACAATACGGGGTTAGGAGCAGACTGACCGAGCGCACAAAGCGACGAAGCCTTTATACTGTAGCAAAGCTCCTCAAGCTTGTCAATATCCTCCATAGTACCCTTACCGCTTGTAATCTTATTGAGTATTTCAAGAAGTCTTCTTGTACCTATTCTGCAAGGCGCACATTTACCGCACGATTCATCAACCGTAAATTCAAGGAAGAACTTAGCTATGTCAACCATACAGTTATCCTCGTCCATTACGATAAGTCCGCCGGAACCCATCATTGAGCCGATTTTTATAAGCGAATCATAGTCAATGGGAGTGTCCATAAGAGATGCCGGTATACATCCGCCGGAAGGTCCGCCCGTTTGAGCAGCCTTAAATTTCTTTCCGTCCGGAATACCGCCGCCTATATCCTCAATAATTTCTCTGAGGGTTGTACCCATAGGAATTTCAACAAGTCCCGTATTATGAATTTTTCCTCCGAGAGCAAATACCTTTGTTCCCTTACTCTTTTCCGTTCCCATAGATGCAAACCATTCTGCACCGTTATTTATAATCTGTGTGATGTTTGCATATGTTTCAACGTTATTAAGAAGTGTAGGCTTTCCCCAAAGTCCCTTAACGGCAGGGAACGGAGGACGGGGACGAGGCTCACCTCTGTGACCTTCAATTGAAGTCATAAGAGCTGTTTCCTCACCGCAAACGAATGCGCCTGCACCGAGTCTTATATCAATATCAAAAGAGAAGTCGGTACCGAAGATATTATTACCCAAAAGTCCGTACTCTCTTGCCTGCTTAATGGCAATTTCAAGTCTGTGAACGGCAATAGGATACTCTGCTCTTATATAGATATAGCCTTGATTTGATCCTACCGCATATGCAGCAATCGCCATAGCCTCAAGCACGCTGTGCGGATCACCTTCAAGAACAGATCTGTCCATGAATGCTCCCGGGTCGCCCTCATCGGCGTTACAGCAAACATATTTTACATCGCCGGGTGAGTTATATGTAAACTTCCACTTAAGACCTGTCGGGAAACCACCGCCGCCTCTGCCGCGAAGTCCGGATTTTGTTATTTCTTCAATAACTTCTTCTCTTGTCATTTCGGTAAGTACCTTACCCAGAGCCTTATAGCCGTCCATAGCTATGTACTCATCAATATTTTCAGGGTCTATAACACCGCAATTTCTAAGTGCAACTCTCTTTTGCTTTTTATAGAAATCAACTTCATTAAGACTTTTAATATCTTCATTTTCAATTGTTTCCTGATAGAGAAGTCTTTTAACTATTCTACCCTTTAAAAGATGTTCCTCAACAATTTCTTTAATATCCTCAACCTTTACTCTGCTGTAAAAAGCTCCCTCGGGATATACTACCATAATCGGACCGAGTGCGCAAAGACCGAAGCATCCTGTTTTTATAACCTTAATTTCTTTATCAAGTCCAAATTCTTTAAGCTGCTTTTCCATCTCGGCAATGATGGCTTCAGAGCCTGAAGAAGTACATCCCGTACCGCCGCAGCATAAAACATGACCTCTTACCATATCCATGTTTATTTATCCTTCCTTTCCAAACAGTTATTCTGCGTTTCCTATTGTGTATTCGGATACTACATTACCGTTTACAATATGATCTGCAACAACCTTTTTTGCCTTTTCGGGTGTCATCTTAACATATGTAACCTTATCCTTACCGTTTTCATAAATCTCAACAATAGGCTCAAGGCGGCATACACCGATACAGCCTGTTTGAACTACGGCAACATTAGCAAGATTTCTCTTTGCTATTTCCTCCATAAATGACGTCATAACCGGTCTTGCACCGGCAGCTATTCCGCAGGTAGCCATACCCACAACAACTCTTATTCCGTCAGTTTCCTTTCTGATGCCTACGCCGTGAACCGCTTTTTTTCTTATTTCTTCCAAATCAGCTAAGCTCTTCATATAATTTAAACCTCCCTGTGTTTTATTTTCTCCAAGTTTTCCTCTCCCTCTTTCAGATATTCAGATATCCATGAGGAAACCTCAGGTTCATTCAAAGAAACTCCGTTTAATATTTTTTTTATTTCTCTCGTATCAAACACAAATTTCTCATCGTTAACAATGTGTGTGTAAAGAAATTCAACGTCCAAATATGATTCCACAACGGTATAAAAAGTATCGGCAATATTTCCGAGCGGCTGTCTGTCAATGCTTGAATATTTAAATACAGCCTCGGTTTTTGTTCCTTTTCCTACTTCACTTTCTATTTTAAGCTCTCCGCCGGTGTTTTCTGCGGCAAGCTTTAAAAGCGGTATTCCGAGTCCAACCTTTCTCGTTTTTCTTTTTGTCGTAAAAGGGCTTGTAACATTTTTTAAAAATTCCTCATCCATACCCTTTCCGTTATCTTTTACATAAAACATAAAAATATCTTTTTTTATATTTTCCTCAATATACAACTCAACGAACGTTGCATTTGCAGCAATCGAGTTTTGAAGTATATCGAGTATGTGAAGTGAAATCTCTTTCATAAAAATCTCCGTTTTTTAATTGTTAAAAAATTCACACACCAATACAAATATTATTCGTACTTTTTCAGTATATCTTCAATGTCATCTGTTACAAGACGTCCGTATACATCTTCATTTATCGTAATAACCGGCGCAAGTCCGCACGCACCTATACATCTTGTAGCAACAAGAGAAAACTTTCCGTCGGGAGTACATTCTCCTACATCAATTCCGAGAAGACTCTTAATTTTTTCAAGAATATCTCCCGAACCTTTAACATAGCAAGCCGTTCCGAGACAGACTCCTATTTCGTATCTTCCCTTCGGATTAAGAGAAAATTGTGCGTAAAATGTTACTATTCCGTAAATTTCGGCAAGCGGTACATTCAGCTCTTCCGCAATTATCGTCTGAACTTCTATCGGAAGATAGCCGTAAATTTCCTGTGCCTTATGTAAAATAGGAATTGTGGCACCTTCGCTGTCCCTGTAACTCTCAATTACACTTCTAAGCTGCTCCTCCTGCTCCTTAGTACCGTTAAACGGCAGTGTGTTTTTTTCCATCAATCAATAGACCTCCGTTTCCTAAAGCTAAAAATGAAATATCAGTACTCAAAATCAATACTTTGATATATCACATTATGTATACCATTATATCATTTTTATCATTAAATTTCTACTAAAGTTTAATATTTTTTTTATTTACTCTTTTTTGCACAAAAAATTAAATATTTCTTGTACATTTTTGCTAACCGAATCGATAAAAAATTCAGGCTCTGATATGTTTTCAAGGTAATGTGCGTCGGAATTTGATATGATGTTATATTTATTATACATTTGTCCAAACTCACCTACTCCTTTAGGAGTTATCTCTACTGTTTTAAAATCTATATCCTCCGGTATAAATCCGAGATTTGAAAGCACGCTGTAACTTGACCTGTCAATATGCGCCGGAACAGCCTCACCGCCGCACTCTCTTATATATTTTACAGCCGTATATATATCAAGCTTTGTCGGCGCTACCAAAAGCTCATCTTCCTCGCCTATTATTTCGTCGTTTTCGTCCATCAAAAACTGATTACCGTATATCTCCGTTTTATTTTTAATTCCGATTCTGTTTTTCTTTATTATTTTTTCCATTTCTTCAGCGGCTTCTATACTCGGGAAATACGAAACTATATGAATTTCCTCGGACGTTTCAATTTCCATTCCCGGTATAACGGTTATTCTTCCGTCTGCCGCTTTTATAACACTTCTTACATTTGCACACGAATTATGATCGGTTACAGCTATAACATCAAGCTCTTTTATAATGCTCATATTGACTATGTTGTTAGGCGTCATATCATTATCGCCGCACGGTGACAAAGCCGAATGAATATGTAAATCATAATACAGCTTCATTTTTATAACCATTCCTTTCCGTGATGTAAGGCGCAAAACAATAATAATCACTATTTTTTTTATTATATAAGCTTTGCCGCCTCATATGCCGAAATCGGTGTTTCTATAACCGATATATCCTCGTCCTTTGCCTTTTCAAGAGCGTCAGCGTCCATGCTGAACCCGTCGCATATTACAACACAGCCGGCGTCAGTAAGCGATGCTACAGCTGTAACATTTATATTCGTTTGAATAGTAATCCATACCTCATCCGAATTTACTCGTGACATGGCAAGGCTTAATAAATCTCCTATATAACAGCCCTCGACATTTCTTTCCTCGCTTCCGGAAACTGTTTTTCCTCCGAGAAGCTTTGCAAGCTCTTTAACAGTCATATTTCATCACCGCTTTCCTCTTTTTTTACTATTCTGTATTGTCCGTCAAGCTCAACCATTTGCTTTGCAAGTGAGCTTACTCTTTCTCTAAGCTTGAAAACACAATCATTTTCGCTTGCGTGTCCTCTTACAATATCTTCTGCTAAGTCACGGCAGCTCGGAGAACCGCACGATCCGCAATCGAGCTTTGGCAAATCCTCGTATATTTCATCTATTCTTATTGCCTTTTCCATAGCCCTTGTTATATCGTCGTCCAAATTCAAAACAGGTCGGTATATAACGGGTCTTTCCCAAAATATATCGTCTTCTTTTTTTATATTATCATTCTCTTTTATATCTCTGCAAATTCTCTCAAGTCTTGAACGTGCAACAAAATTATTTTCTACGTTTAAAGGTCCTCCGACGCAGCCTCCCGTACATGCAAGCGCCTCTATATACTCTATATCTCTTAATTTTCCGTCCTCGACAGCCTCCAAAACGTCAATTACGTTGTCTATACCGTCAACACTTATATGTCTTTTACACTCCGTTGCGTTCGCTTCTCCGCCGGAAACTGCCCAGAGTATTCCCGATTTTCCGCATTTGCTTATATTTTCTATTTCTTCTATATGTAATTTTGATATTTTATGAGCTATCGCAAGATATAAATCCTTTACCGATATTGCACCGTCAACTTCAGATTTTGTAACGTTTACCGGATTCTTTACAGCAGTCATCTTTGCTGCACACGGAGAAATAAATATTATTCCTATTTCCTCTCTTTTAAGACCCGTCTTTTTAATTGCTTCTTCTCTTGCATTTTTTGCGGCAACCTCCATCGGCGAGCGCAAAGGAATTATATTTCCTATGAGATTCGGAAATCTAAGCGCAATAAGACGAGCTACCGCAGGACAGGCGGAAGAAATTGTCGGCTTTAAAAGCTCTCCGCCCTTTAAAAGCTCCTTCGTTTTCTCCGTTACGCTTTCCGCACCGCGTGCAACCTCGTAAACATCGTCAAATCCTACTTTCTTAACTGCCGTCAGTATCAGATTCACATCGTCCGCAATTGAAAATTGCGAAAAAAACGTGGGCGCTATAAGTGCCACGCTGTATTTATAATTTTTTATAATCTCAAAATCATCTGTAACGGCTTTTTTTGCATGATAAGGGCAAATTCTTATACATTCGCCACAATCAATACAATATTCTTTCAGTATTTTCGCTTTTCCGTTTTGTATTCTTATTGCTTTTGTGGGACATCTTTTAAGACAGCTTGTGCAGCCTTTGCAGATTTCTTTTTTCAGTGTTACGGAATGCCAGTAATTTTGTTTCACTTAAATCACTCCCGACAACATTTATATATTAACTATTATTTCAACTCGTGTTCCTTTTCCTATTTCCGTTTCTATATTTAATTCATCGGCATATTTTTTCATATTCGGAAGTCCCATACCCGCACCGAATCCAAGCTCTCTTACCTCGTTTGTTGCGGTTGAAAATCCCTCCTGCATTGCCTTTTCTATATCCGGTATACCCGGACCGTTATCGTTTAACATAATTTTAATGCGGTTTTTCGATATTTCCGTATCTATATATCCGCCGTTTGCATGAATAACCATATTAATTTCAGCTTCATACATTGCAATAACGACTCTTCTTATTGTTTCAGGTGCAAATCCGAGCTGCTTTAAAAGTTTTTTTACCTTGCTTGAATTTTCGCCGGCAACACTGAAATCATCGCCGTTTACAATATAATGATTTTTTAAAGTATCCATAATAAAATACCTCTTATCTGTTGTTTCCGAGACCTGCCTCGTACAGCTTACCTCCGGCAATATATAGAGGATATTCGGTTGTCATAACTACTATATCCTTCATTTTTGCCATTCCGACAATTTCCTCGCTCGGCTTTTTCCCTCTGACGAAAATAACTGTTTCAATATCCATCATCTCCGCCGTTCTTATAACCTGGGTATTCATAAGTCCTGTCAACAAAATAGCCCTGTCTTTTACAAAAGCAAGCACATCGCTCATAAGATCACAGCCGCAAGCCGAATACACCTCTTTATCGAGAAATTCTTCTCCCGTAAGTACCTCAGCGCCGAGAATATTCTTTACCTCTGACAGCTTCATAATTTTTCCTCCTTTATATTTTTAATTTACCGACAAGTTGAATTTTTTTTCATACCCTATACTTGTTTTTCTTCCGTGTCCCGGATAAACCTCCGTATTGTCGTCTAAAATGTAAAGCTTGTTTTTTATTGAATTTTGAAGACTTATTATACTGCCTGTCGGAAGATCGCACCTTCCCGTTGTCTGAAAAAACAGTGTATCGCCGGAAAAAAGCTTGTTTTCCGCTAAAAAGCATGATGAACAATTTGTATGCCCCGGTGTTTTTATTGTTTTTATATCCGTTCCGTGAAATTTGAATACTTCTTCTTCCGTCAAAATTATATCCGCACCGTTTATTATTATTTTCTCATCAAGCCATAAACCCGATAAATTGTTTATCGGATTTTTAATATTTTCAGCACATTCTTTTGTTGTACAAAGCAATGCACCGTTTTTTCTCAAATCATTTGCCGCTGTTATATGGTCGTAATGACAATGAGTCAAAAACACATACTCTATTTTTATATTCTTAGCAAAATCCATTATTTTTTCATAGCTTTCGCCAGGGTCTATCACTATTGCTTTCCCGTCTTTAATAAGAAAATATGTGTTTTCATCGGTATAAATATTGTTTAATAATCTTATTTCCATCTCTATTACCTTAATTGTAAAGTCTTACAGGCAAAATCATAAATACATAGTTACTGTTTTTCTCATCAAGAGACCTCATAAAGCATCCGCTTACGGGTGTAGATAAATCAATTTCAATTTTTTCCTCATCACACGAAGCTATTGCGTCTATGAGAAAACGGCAGTTGAATCCTATAACAAGCTCTCCGCCCTCTATTTTTGCGTTTATTGCATCATTTACTTTGCCCTTTGATGTCATACATGATACTTCTATTTTGTCATAGCCTATCGAAAGACGAACAGGCATTCTCTTATCGGGAGATGTATCGTCATCATTTATAATAAGCATTGCACGCTCGAGAGAATCCCTCAGCTCATGCGAATTTACTTCCATTCTTATCGTATTATTTGCCGCAATTATAGGCTCATATCTTAAATAATCACCGTCAATAAGTCTTGTAAACACCTTAAAATGCTCAAATTCAAGCATTACGTGCTTATCGGAAACCGTCACTTTTACGGAGGATTCGTCATCTCTTAAAATTTTCAAAAGTTCACGAAGCGTAGAGCCGGGGATTATAAACTTCATATCCTCATCATTATCTTTAATCGTTTCTTTTACAACTCCGAGTCTGTGACCGTCACTTGCTACAACAGTCATTTCATTTTTCTTTATTTCAAACAGTGAGCCTGTAAGGGTAGGTCTTTTTCCCTCCGTTACAGCAACAAAGGGAATAAGTCTTTTAATAATATTTTTAAGCTTATATTCTTCAACGGTAAACGAATATTTTTCTTCTATTGATGGCGGTTCCGGAAATTCATTGGATATAAGTCCCTGAATATTAAATTCGCTTATTCCGCCTTTTATTTTTGTTACATTGTTTTCTTCATTTACCGATAAAGTCACATTACCGTCCGGAAGCTTTCTTGCAATATCTCCGAATATTTTTGAAGGAAGAGCAATACAGCCTCCTTCTCTTACTTCAATGTCAGCTTTGTATTCTATGCAAAGCTCAAGATTGTTACCTGTAAAAACAACTGTATTATGATTACAGTCTATTTTGATACATTCCATAACAGGAAGCGTGCTTTTCGGTGTAACTGCTCTTTGAACAATATTTAAAATATCGTTAAGCTCATTTTTGGTACATACAAATTCCACTTAAATTCAATCCTTTCGACTAATAATATATTATTATATATACATACATATATATATAAATAAATATATAATATAATTAGTAGTAGTATTATTAGTAATCGTGAATTGTTGGAAAACCTCATTTTTCTTCTTTTTACCACGTTTTTTTATCAACAATGAAGCATTTGATTTTTGTTGATACTCTGTTTATAAAATGTGGAAAATTAAGAGGTGATTTTTATTCACGAATTATAAACGTACATTTTCACAATTTATGCATACGTTATCCGTTCTTTAAATCCTTTAAAATGCACTCAACATCGGCATTTAAAATTGCGTCGGTTTTTATCTCATCTTTTATTTTTTCAACGTTATGAAGAACTGTTGTGCGATCACGATTGCCGAAATTTTTTGCAATGGCACCGTAATTTAGCTCTGTTAAAATATTGCAAAGATACATTGCAACCTGTCTTGGCAAAGTGAGATTTTTTGTTTTGTTTTTGCTTATTATTTCATCTTTAGTAATATCATAATAAACGCAAACCTTATCAATGATTTTTTCAACGCTTATTCTGCCCGATTTATACGATTGCAGACATTCTTTGGCAAAAGAAAGGTCTATTTTTTTCTCTTTGATCTGAGAATATGAAATAAGCTTTAAAAGTGCACCTTCCAATTCTCTTACGTTTGACTGAATGCAGTCTGCTATGTATTCGTATACGTCCTCGTCCATATAAATATTTTTTTGTTCCGATTTATTCTTTAAAATAGCTACTCTCGTTTCAAATGACGGTGCCGAAATGTCAATTACGGGTCCGGATTTAAATCGTGTTTTAAGTCTGTCTTCAAGAGTGATAAGCTTTTCGGGAATACGGTCGCTTGTAAGAACAATTTGCTTGTTCATGTTATAAAGCTCATTGAAAGTATGAAAAAGCTCATCCTGAGTAGATTCCTTTTTTTCGAGAAACTGAATATCGTCTATCAAAAGAACGTCGGCGCATCTGTAAATCTGCCTGAAGTTTTTAGGCGTTTTTTTTCTTACGCTGTCGATAAAATCGTTTGTAAACTGCTCGCTCGTAACATAAATAACCTTTTTTTCGGGGAAATTCTTTTTAATGCTGTTTCCTATTGCGTGCATCAAATGAGTTTTTCCAACTCCCGAGCTTCCGTACAGAAAAAGAGGATTGTAGTAAATATTTTGTCCCGGGTTTTCAGCCGCTCTGATTGCGGCAGCTGCGGCATATTCGTTAGATGAACCGATTATGTAATTGTCAAATGTGTATTTAGGGTTGAGGTTTGAAAAGCCGCTGCTTTGTTCATCGGCTGTATTTTCCTCGTTATTTTGAATTTGCTCTCTTACCGGGTTTTGATTTACTTCTATATTAAGTGTTATATCGTTTTGAAGAATATTAGACAAAATTTTTTCAAGCTGTGCTTTATATCTGTTTTCAATCATTGTTTTGTTAAGCGACATTGCAACAGCAATTGTAAAAATGTTTTCGTTTAGTGACAAAGGAACAGCATCTTTTAAATATATATTAAATCCGACCGGGGAAATAAGTGTGTTTTTTAGGCTGTTTATTGAATTTTGCCATATCAAATCAATATCCATTTGTAAACTCCTTTCATAATGCTGTACCTTAAGAGAATAAAGTACTCCAACTATAATAATAACAGATTTTCAGAAAATAATCAAGGTCTTTTCATAAAAAAAATCAAATAGCTTAAAAATAATTTTTTTAATTATGCAATATTTATAAAAAGCGAAAAAAAGAAATAAATAAAATCGTATTTTCAAATTTTAATATTTTAAATTAAACGGTATGATTTTTGTATATTTTGCGGTAATAATATATTTTTGAATATTTAAAATTTGACAATATGCATTAAATTTAAAATTATTATTGACAAATAAAAATAGTGGTGTTATAATAAACCTATAATTTAGATAGGTTATACAGGGAATTGGAGGCAGACGCTATGATTTTGCTTTTTGACGGACGATGTAGAAAGAAATTAAAAATTAAAAAATAAGAAAGGATAATGAAAAATGAAGGTATATGAAAAAATAACAGATTTAATAGGAAACACACCACTTCTTAAGATTTCAAATTACATAAAAGAAAATGATTTAAAAGCTGATGTGTATACAAAGCTTGAGTATTTAAACCCTGCCGGAAGTGTAAAGGACAGAATTGCAAGAGCTATGATAGACGATGCCGAAAAAAAAGGCATTTTAAAGCCGGGAGCGGTTATAATAGAGCCTACAAGCGGAAATACGGGTATAGGGCTTGCGTCGGTAGCGGCGTCGAGAGGATACAGAATTATACTTACAATGCCTGAAACAATGAGCGTTGAAAGAAGAAATCTTCTTAAGGCATACGGCGCTGAGCTTGTGCTTACAGACGGCTCAAAGGGAATGAAGGGTGCGATAGAAAAGGCTAATGAACTTGCCAAGGAAACTCCGGGAAGTTTTATTCCGGGACAATTTGTAAATCAGGCAAATCCTGCTGCTCATTATGCAACAACCGGACCTGAAATTTGGAACGATACTGACGGAAAAGTTGATATTTTTGTTGCCGGAGTAGGAACGGGAGGAACTCTTACGGGAGTAGGAAAGTATTTAAAATCAAAAAATCCCGAAGTAAAAGTTGTTGCTGTTGAGCCTGCCGGTTCTCCGGTTTTGTCAAAAGGAACACCCGGTCCGCATAAAATCCAAGGTATAGGAGCAGGCTTTGTTCCCGAAACTCTCGATACAAGCGTATATGACGAAATAATAACCGTTGAAAATGAGGATGCTTTTAAGACGGGACGAGCACTTGCACGAGGTGAGGGATTGCTTGTCGGAATTTCATCGGGAGCTGCCGTTTATGCTGCCGGAGAGCTTGCAAAAAGACCCGAAAACAAAGGTAAAGTGATTGTTGCACTTCTTCCGGATACGGGCGACAGATACCTTTCAACACCGATGTTTACAGAATAAAAAAAGGCGCAGATATTGATTAACACTCCGAAAAGATGTAGGGATATAATCAATTTATCTGCGCTTTTAATTTTTAATTTTCAAAATGATTTTTAAGTGCCGATATAGCCATTATGTAGCCGTAAAATCCGAATCCCGTTATTTGACCTATGCAGGCAGGTGCGGTAACGGATTTTTTTCTGAATTCTTCACGCTTGTGAATATTTGAAATATGAACCTCAACGCAAGGAACGTTAACAGATGTCAAAGCGTCGAAAATAGCGTAAGAATAATGAGTAAATGCGCCGGGATTAATAACAATACCGTCATAAACGCCCATTGATGAATGAAGTTTATTTACTATTTCTCCTTCTATGTTGCTTTGATAAAAATCGACCTCTGTATTATCGCCTTTGCAGTATGATTTCACCGTGTCTTCTAAATCCGAAAGAGTTTTGTTTCCGTATATTTCCGGCTCTCTCATACCAAGCATATTAAGATTAACGCCGTTTATAACAAGGATTTTCATAAATTATCAATCTCCTTCATAAGCTCCTCAACAAGAATGTTTTCGGGTACTTTTCTGATTATTTTACCGTTTTTAAAAATAAGTCCCTCGCCTTTGCCTCCCGCTATTCCGACATCGGCGTCCTTTGCTTCTCCCGGACCGTTTACTGCACAGCCCATAACGGCAACTTTTATGTTTTTATTTATGTTTTGAACTCTTTTTTCAACCTCATTTGCGATTGAAATAAGGTCTATTTGAGTTCGTCCGCAAGTGGGACAGCTTACAAGCTTTACGCCGCCTTTTATAAGATTAAGAGATTTTAATATATCCTTTGCCGCACTTATTTCTTTTAAAGGGTCTGCCGTAAGCGAAACTCTTATTGTGTCGCCTATACCTTCGCTTAAAAGTCCGCCTATGCCAATTGATGATTTAATAATTCCCATATGCTCGCTCCCGGCTTCCGTAACTCCGACATGGAGAGGAATATCATATTTATCCGAAAAAAGTCGGTAAGCCTCCATCATATCGGGAACATCTGAAAGCTTTATGGAAACAACGGTATTAAAAAATCCGAGACTGTTTAATATTTCAACATGGCGCATAGCGCTTTCAACAAGAGCTTCCGGAGACGGTCTTTTATATTTTTCAAGCAAATCCTTTTCAAGAGATCCGCCGTTTACTCCTATTCTGATAGGAACTCCGTAGTAATCCGCATTTTTTACTACCTCGGAAACTTTTTCCTTACTGCCTATGTTTCCGGGGTTAATTCTAATTTTATCAACGCCGTTTTCCATACATCTTATGGCTATTTTATAGTCAAAATGAATATCGGCAACAAGCGGAATATTAATCTTCTTTTTAATTTCTCCCATTGCTTCGGCCGCAGACATATCCGGAACGGCACAGCGAATAATATCGCAGCCGACATCTTCAAGTGCTTTGATTTGTGCGACTGTTTTATTAACATCCCGTGTATCGGTATTTGTCATTGACTGAATGGCAATTTTGTTATTTCCGCCTATGACGGTATTTCCGATTTTGACCTCTCGTTTTAATTTTCTTTCTGCCACTTCAATCACTCCTCTTTTGAAAAACCGAAGCTTTTCATAAGATAATTGCTGTTTCTCCAATCGCTTTTGACTCTTACCCAAAGCTCGAGATAAACTTTTTTATCAAGCATTTTTTCTATATCTGTTCTTGCCATAGAGCCTATTTTTTTGAGCATATCTCCGTTTTTTCCAATAATAATACCCTTGTGCGACTGTTTTTCGCAGTAAATTACGGCGCTTATTGAAGTAACGGTTTTTTTCTCCTGCATTTTTTCTATTTCTATTGCAATGCCGTGAGGAATTTCCTTGTCAAGGAGCCAAAGAAGCTTTTCACGTATTATTTCAGCCGCAATCTGCTTTTCAGGCTGGTCTGTCACCATATCGTCGTAATAGAATTTAGGACCGGGGTTTAAATATTCTCTTATATCGTTTAAGAGAAGCTCTATTCCGTCTTTCTTTTTAGCGCTTAGCGGCACAACACAGGCAAAATCCATAAGACTGCTGTAGTTGGCTATAAGCGGCAAAAGCTTTTCCTTTTGTACAAGGTCTATTTTATTTATGACAAGAATACAGGGAATATCCTGAGAAGAAAGATTTTCAACTATTTTTCTTTCCATTTCCTGAATATTTCTTGTTGCGTCTACCATGAAAATAACAATATCGGTATCGTCAATGGAGCGTTTAGCCTCGTTTACCATAAATTCGCCGAGCTTGTTGTGTGGGTTGTGTATTCCGGGTGTATCGGTGAATATAATCTGTTCTTCCTCATTAGTGTAAATGGCAAGTATTTTATTTCGTGTTGTTTGAGGCTTGTCGGATATTATAGCTATTTTTTGACCTACAATAGCATTTAAAAGTGAGGATTTGCCCACATTCGGCATACCCACTATCGAAACAAAGCCTGATTTAAATGTATTATTCATAAATCCTCCGTAGATTATTTTCTAAAATTTAAAAGTATAAGTATGTCCGCCGCCACAAGAATTAAGAGCACAACCATCGACCAAACGGAAGTAAAAATGCTTATCAAAGCGGAAATTATTTTTTCGGTGTTTCCAAAAAGGCATATTCCGACGGCGATCGCAGCTATTGCGCAAACTAATGTGGCAGCTGCGGCAAAATCCTTTGAGTGCATAGCGTCGGCTCTGATTTGCCTTGTTGCGGTATCAACCGCTTTTTCAACAGCGCTGTTTAATAGCTCACATGAGATTACAGCCGCAATGGTAATAATAAGAATTGCCCATTCGATTCGTGTTATTTTGTAATGATACGCAAAAAAGCATATGAGATTGGATATAACGGTATGAAATCTTAAATTTCTTTCTCTTTTCAAAGCGTCCGCATATCCTTTGACGGCATGGTGAAGGCTTGCGTAAAACGAGCTGTTCTTAGCCATTTTTATATCCTTTCTATACCTAAATGCGAGAGTATTTCTTCCTGTTTTTCAAACATGATTTTTTCTTCCTCGGGAATCATGTGGTCGTATCCCAAAAGGTGAAGCATTGAATGTGCGGTAAGAAATGCAACCTCCCTTTTTAAACTGTGACCGTAGCTTTTTGCCTGCTCTTCGGCTTTTTCAAGGCTGATGACAATATCTCCGAGAATTGCAAGACCGTCATCAAAATCAAACTCATCGTCTATTATGTTACCGTCCTCGTCAAACTCTAAAATAGGAAACGAAAGCACGTCTGTCGGTCTGTCAATTCCTCTATGCTGCTTGTTCAGTTCGTGAATTTGATCATTGTCTACAAACGTTATGCTTATCTCACACGGCTTTGTAAAGCTTTCATATTCAAGAGTGTAATTGCATACATCCTCAACAGCCTTTAATAAATCATCTGTCAGTTCTACCTTGTTTTGTTCGTTCTCTGTTAGCAGCATTTTTCTTTTCCCTTTCACTGTCGTACTTTGCATATGCCTTGATAATTCTCTGAACAAGCGGATGGCGCACAACGTCTTTTTCGGTTAGGTAGCAGAATTTAAGGTCTTCAATATTTTTAAGTACCCTTTCCGCCTCCTTAAGTCCCGAGCTTTTTCCAACCGGCAAGTCAACCTGAGTAATATCTCCCGTTACAATAGCACGTGAGCCAAAGCCTATTCTCGTTAAAAACATTTTCATCTGTTCACGTGTGGTGTTTTGTGCCTCATCGAGAATAATAAAAGCATTATCAAGAGTTCTTCCTCTCATGTATGCAAGCGGTGCAACCTCAATCATTCCTCGCTCCTGGTATCTTGCAAATCCCTCGCTCCCGAGCATTTCATACATACCGTCGTAAAGAGGACGGAGATAAGGGTCAACCTTGTTTTGAAGGTCACCCGGAAGAAATCCGAGCTTTTCTCCCGCTTCAACGGCAGGTCTTGTAAGTATAATTCTGTTTACCTCATGAGCTCGAAGCGCCATAACTGCTTTTGCAACGGCAAGATATGTCTTACCTGTGCCGGCAGGACCTATTCCGAATACGATTGTGTTTGTGTCTATCGCATTAATATATTCCTTTTGACCTACTGTTTTAGCCTTTATCGGAACACCTTTTGAGTTGACCGCAACAACATCGTTTCCCAAAAGCTTTAAGTCAAAGCCTCCGTTTTCACGAACCATTGTAATGGCATAAAGAATCTTTTGTTCGTCGAGAATGTCACCCTTTATTACGTTTTGGATTAAAATCTCAAGTACGCTTTCCGCATCCTCAACAAGCTCATCCTGACCCGATACGACAAGCGCACCGTTATGAGATGAAATTTTAACGTTTAGTGCCTTTTCCACAAGCTTAACATTAGAGTCAAAGCTTCCGAAAAGCGCCGCAGTATCAAAGCCCTGCGGTAGCTCAATTTGTCTTTGAAGCATATTGTTTCTATCTCCGTTATATTGTATATTTATCTCGGTACTGATGTACCTATATTTTCAATAAAGGTCATTTCTGCGGTGACGGTAATGGTATTTGCATTTATAACAGATGAAAATTTTTCGCTCTGCTTTTGCGCAAAAGGTGATAAATTGTCCGATATTCGTGATGATAAATCACGCTTTGCAAACTCCTCCATCCAGTCGGGAGGTATTATTTCCTCGTTTTTTTCCGCCTCCTCGTAAATTGTACGTCTGACGCTTATAAAAGGAAGGTTATATTTTTTCTCGTGGTTAATGTAACAGTCATAATCGGGAGGAGAAAAAAGAGTGAAGTTTTTTGAAAAAACATTAATATCAAAAACGGATTTTTTCCTGCCTGTCGTCTTTTTGTTATCACGCAAAAGACTGTATGTTTCGCTTGCGGTATATTCGGTAAGAGCAAAAACATCACCGTCGGCATGAGTTTGAAATTTTGGCTTATCCTCACCCGTATCCACATATCCCGATATAACCACTTCTCCTGCCTTTACGGCATTACCCTCGTTTATTACCTTCATTCCGTTTCTTTCGGAAATTTTAATAATGAATCCGTCACGTTTTGCAACAATATCGCACGGTGCGTTTTTTTTTACAACGGTAGGCGCAACCGTTCCCGTATGAATAACCACCCGTGCTTTTACACCGTTTATGTAAACCCATGCCCAGGGAACGTTGTCGAACGAATTTATAAGCTTTTCCTTCATTTCTCTGTTATCGGGGAGAGTAAAAAGCAAAGAGCCGGGTTTAACTCCTATCTCTGAAAGAGATTTTTTTACCTCAAGCGGGTCTATGCCGCAGTCCTCGCTCACCTCTACCGACCATAAAAACATGGACGATACGGAGAAAAAAAGTACAAACACAGCAGCACCAACACAAAAGCAAACTCTTGACCTAAGTTTTTGTATTATGTTCGGAAGTCCGCATATTTTAACGCTTGTAAAATCAGCGCCCGAATCTTTTCCGGCGTGCAGGACAGCCTTTAAATCCTTTCTCAAAACTGTAAATGTATAGTTATTTTTACGGACAATGTTATAAACGCTGATTCCCGTTTCCGAGCAAAGCTTCAGAAAAGAAAATATATTTTTACTATCTGCTTCTATTATAACATATCCGTGCAAAAAATAAAAGAACTTAATTAAAAACATTCTGATTTTCTCCTATTTTTTTATATTTTATATATTACTTATGTGCAATTTGACTAATGTTCAAATACAATATCGGAAAAAACGCCCTCAATCAGCAAATCATATTTGTTGATATGAGAAATTTTGAAGTCCGCGCCTGTAATTTTTATTACTGAAAAACGTGTTTTAATTCTGATAACCGTGTTTGAAAATTCGCAGATACCCTTATGATTTTCAACATACAGTTCTTTATTTTCCGCAAACGACAGTTTAGTTAAATCCATAACTGTTTCTTTCGGAACGCCGCAGCTTTCGGCTGCTTTGTCGAAAAAGCTTCTTTTCAATATTATCACCCTCTTTATAAAACTGCTGTTACTAATTTATGAAAGAATAATGTTTAATATTATACAATAAATATATATTAAATTATATTTATGCCGTAAACGGCGGCGGAACGGAGAATGAAATGAAAAAGCTGTATTTATTTTTAACGATTGTTTTAATTGTTCTTTTGATTGTCCATGGTGCGGACGCTGTATTTTATGTAAAGGATGCGCTTACGATGTGCTGCGAGATGATAATACCTTCGCTTTTCCCGTTTTTTGTTTGTTCGGGAATACTTATATATTCGGGATTTTGCAGCGGAATTTCAAAGATATTTGCACCTGTTATGAAACCGCTTTTTAATATAAACGAAAACGGAGCGCCGGCGTTCGTACTCGGCATAATAAGCGGATATCCTTTGGGGGCGGTGACGGCGTGTCAGCTGTATGAAGCAGGGTATATCTCAAAATCGGAAACAGAGCGGCTGCTTGCGTTTTGTAATAATTCCGGGCCTCTTTTTATCCTCGGATCTGTCGGAATAGGATTGTACGGGGGAATAGAAATAGGTGTTATGTTGTACTGCGCACATATAATTGGAGCTGTTTTAGTAGGGATATGTATGAGGGGATATTCGGCAGATAAGCACGTTGCTCCCAATTACCGTCTTTCGGTTGAGGAAAAGAGTATTTCCGAAATTTTCGGTATGTCATTAAATAATGCGGCAAACAGTATGCTTACCATTTGCGCGGCAGTAGTGTTTTTTTCTGTCGCATCAAGGCTTTTTATTGATATTATACCTTTTGAGGTGCCATCGTTTATTTACGGGATTTTTGAGTTTTCAAGCGGAAATAAATATATAGCCGAGGACGGATATAATCTTGCCGAAAAGCTTGTGCTTTCATCTGTAATAACAGGTTTTGCAGGCTTGAGCGTTCATATGCAGGTGCTTTCAAAAACGGCGGCAAAGGGACTTAGCATGAAGCCGTACATAACAGGGAAAATAATGCACGGACTTTTTTCGGGAGCGGCAGCGGCAGTAATTTGGAAAATAAAAAACGCTGATTTTAAAAATATTAGTTTTAATTTGTCATCGGGATTTACAATGGCGTCCATGTACTTGATAATAAGTATCTTAACCGTAACAGCAATACTGATTATTTACAAAATGATTTTAAGAAAAGAAAAAGGGGGATGTTAAAAAACTCTGCAGCGAAAGAAAAGAAAAGAAAAAAACACATATTGTACGTATTACGAATGATGCAGTTCAGTTTAGATTAAGCGGAAAAATCAAAATAACTTGATTTTTCATAGGATTCTTCCTTTTCTTGCTATCAACAAAATTTTCCCTTCGGCGTATACGCATACGATTTCGGGTATCCAAAAATTAAAGTTATGGCTCAGTTTGTTGATTCAAAAGTTTTTTTCTATCCCATGAAAAAGATAAGGCTGTTTAAAAAGTCAATTGACTTTTTAAACAGCCTTTGAAATTTCAATATTTTATTGTGCCTGCCAGTTCCAATTTTTATTGTCCGAATCATTATACTCGGCATAATACTTTTTAGATGTTTCGCTTGCGTCCTTAATCTGAATGTTTGCAGACATGGGATTAACAGCAGCGGCAACAGGTGTAGGAGTTGCTTCGCCTTCCATTATGCTTGTATTAATGTCAAAGCTATACACTTCAAATTCGGGTTTTATGTAGTTTTTCATAGTATTGTTCCTCCCTATTTATCAGTTAGCAGCTTTTGTAAACGGAATAGCTACAAAATCCTTTTTATCGTCTGTAATTCCGTTAATCTGAAGACCTACGGAAGTGGTAGCGTTTATATTTGGTACGTCTACCGATTTTAAATCACTGACATTTTTAACAAGCTGATATACCTTGCCGTCAGAGCCGATATACTGAAGAAGCCAACCTGAGTTGTTAATATTAAAAGTATCAAAATCGCTTATTGTTGCATAAGCGTATTTTCCGTCATAAGCAACCATAGCGGTATCATGATTTTTATAAAATGTTGCGCCCGGAAGAGCAGCTGTAACCGATGTTGCATTAACATTACCTATAATAACGGTGTTTTTAAACATCTGATCACTCGTGATTTTATTTCCGCCTGCAATCATTGTATATTTTCCGGGTTCAAGATGACCGCCTTTAACACCGAGGTTTTGGAAAACATTAAATGAGTCACCTTCTGTTTGGTCAACGTAATAAATGTCATCTCCCGTGATTTGAGAGCTGTCTGAAACATCTCCCTTAACGAGGAGGACGGTAAGCTGCTGTTTGTCAGCACCGACATTTGATTTATCCGTAATTGAAATTTTATTATTGCCGTAATCGTAGCCTATTTTATTACCTTCGGCTTCTATTGTTTCCGCAGCGGAAGCCGTAGCAGTCATTAAACCGAAGAGTAAGCAGCCAACACAAAACTTCTTTATAAATCTATACATAGAGTTTCATCTCCCTTTCAAAGATAGTGATACTATTATAGCTATACTACAGTATTATTATATCACAACAATTTATAAGTTGTCAAGTCTTTTTCTAAAAAAATTTGATAATTAATGGATAAAAATGCCCAAAATTTATAACTCTTTATTGTATATTTTTACACTCAAAATAAAATCTTTTATCCTCAGCCTCTCCCATTGAAAAGGTTTTTCGAGGCAGAGAGCCATCGAGAATAACGGTTTTAAACAAATCGCTTTTGTTCATGGATGGTAAAATGAAGCTTATGGAATTATCCGCCTTAGACAGCTTTTCTACGGTTTCACGTCCGTGAATATAATCTATATCGCCGCCGTTTTCCTTTAAGTACAGGTCGAGAAATTTGCCGAGCGTTCCGACAGGAAGATTTGAAGGGGCATTGTTTATATAGATGCATCCTTTATTCTTCTGATATGAATACTCTATTCTTTGACCGCCGTTGTCGTTAAAGGAGCTGTCGGGGTAATATTTTGTAAGAGCGGACAAAAGCTTTTCGGGGTTTACATTGTATACAAATCTGTGTATGGGTTCAAATTCAAGCGTTTCATCGTGAATATTCATAACCTCAACAAGAGCAAAGCGTGCAGGATGATTTTCTTTTTCAGCGGGTGAAAGGTGCGATTTAATGTTTTCCCAACAAGTTTTTGCCGTTGCCAAGGAGTGATTTCCGTCACCTACGGCAAATTGAAGTGTATTTTTTTCGGCAAGCTTATCCGTGGCGTCAAGCACTCTGTCTGCCGATAAATTATCAAGCAAATATCCTTTTAAATGACCGGAGTTCATCTGAAGGTCAAAGTCGTATAAAACCTCAAGGCTGTCTTTTTTGTTTTTTACAGGCTCAATTACCGTTAAATCGGGGTCGTCTATAAGCATTAATATGTGAGGAAGCTCAAGCGGTGCGTTTTCTCTTATTTTAACTCTCGGCGGTATTCTTTCAATTACAGTTCCCTCGGTCGCGCGGATTTTAGAATTGCTGCCGACAGAAAAGTCATAGTCCTCCAAGTCAACCTGACCGATTATTCCGTATCTTTTTTTACCGTTTCTCTGAGTTCTTTCAACAAGAATTAAAGAGTTTTTGTATTCCGCGAAAATTCCGCCGTCAATATATTTGCGCATTGTCGAATTGATTTTTTTAATTCTTTCTTCCTTATTATCGTTAAGATATATTTCGGGATAAATTATATTAAGCGTTGACGGACTGTCCCCGACGTTCTTTTCAACCTCATTCCAATAATCCGGCTGCGATGTATATTGGTCGCACGCAACCACGCTCCATTTTGTATAGTCGATATTATGTGGAATAAGTATATTTGCTTTATCAAATGTTTTCATATTTAATTCTCCGTATTCATAATAATGTCTGCAAATTCGCCGTTTACAACCTTAATCAGGTCGCCGGGCGAAAGCTTAAGAGTAAGTCCGCACATACCGCCGCTTATATATATCACGTCCGAATTTTCGGCACTGATGTTTACGTAAGTAGGGAAAAGTTTTTTCATTCCCAGCGGTGAAACACTGCCGCGCGCATATCCGGTAAGAGCGACAAGGTCTTTAACGTGAACGAGGCTGACGCTTTTGTTTTTAGATGCTTTTGCAAGCTTTTTAAGGTCTGTTTCCTCGTCAACGGGGATAACAGCAACAACAGGACCTGTTTTGTCGCCTATCCCGACAAGAGTTTTAAATGTTTTTTCGGGCGGCGTTCCGAGCTTGCGGCAGATTTTACTTCCGAAGCCGTCACCTATTTCGTCCGCCTCGTATTCAAATGCTTCAAAAGGAATTTTCTTTGATGAAAGCATTCTCATAGCGTTTGTTACAGTGGTTTTCTTTTTTGTCATGTTGATTATCTCCCGATGATTTAATGCAAAAAGGTGCTGTACATATGACAGCACCCATTGTAGATTTTGCGATTAGTTAAGAATAGCAAGCTCTGTATCCTTATCAAAGATATGGAGCTTATTCATGTCGAACGCAACCTTGATTGTTTCGCCGATTTGAGCTGTTGATCTCTGATTTACTCTTGCGGTAAACGGTGTACCTGCAATTGTAAGGTAGAGATATGTTTCAGCACCCATCATTTCAGTTACATCAACATAAGCGTCAAGTGTGCTGCCCGGATTAGCCGAGATAACAACAGCATCATCATGAATGTCTTCAGGTCTGATACCCATAAGAATTTCCTTGCCGATATAGTTTGCAAGTTCCGGCTTGCTTGCTTTTCCTTCGGGAAGCTTAACCGAGCATCCGCCGAATTCAGCAAAAACGCCGTCTTCTTTCTTAACGAGAGAAGCTGTGATAAAGTTCATCTGCGGGCTGCCTATGAATCCGCCGACAAAAGCGTTGCACGGATAGTTGTAAAGATTTGACGGAGTGTCAACCTGCTGAATAACACCGTCCTTCATAACAACGATTCTTGTACCCATTGTCATAGCTTCCGTCTGGTCGTGTGTTACGTATATAAATGTTGTTTCAAGTCTCTTATGAAGCTTGTTAATCTCTGTTCTCATTGCAACACGGAGCTTAGCATCAAGGTTTGAAAGCGGCTCATCCATGAGGAATACCTTAGGATTACGAACGATTGCACGGCCGAGAGCAACACGCTGTCTTTGACCGCCCGACAAAGCCTTCGGCTTTCTGTCGAGAAGGTGGCTGATGTCAAGAATTTGAGCAGCCTCGTTTACACGTCTCTTAATTTCATCCTTCGGAGTTTTGCGCAGCTTAAGAGCGAAAGCCATGTTCTCAAAAACAGTCATGTGAGGATAAAGAGCATAGTTTTGGAAAACCATTGCTATATCTCTGTCCTTAGGAGCAACATCGTTCATAAGCTTACCGCCGATGTAGAGTTCACCTTCGCTTATTTCTTCAAGACCGGCAATCATTCTAAGTGTTGTAGACTTACCGCAGCCTGAAGGGCCGACAAGAATTATAAACTCTTTATCTGCAATGTCAAGGTTGAAGTCACTAACTGCCGTAACTCCACCGGCATATCTTTTGTAAATACCTTTTAATTGTAAATCTGCCATTTTAAATCCCCTCTCAATTTTAAAAGAAAATACAATAATTAATTGATACAGTTGCCGCTTTGGCGACTTATTTGGTGTGTGGAACAAAATCCATAGTATTATGGAATTCGTCCATGCCTAAAAACCAACAAATTACTTTTACGCTTATATCATACCACAAATAAACCGATTTGTGAAGTCTATTATTGCACAAAAATTTAACCTTTTCTTTAGTCACATTTCCCAAAACTAAAAAATGATGTATTTTTAGGCTTTTTCGTTGGTTAAATTGCATAAAATAATGCCCTTTATTTTGAGCTATTTACTTGGGAAATAAATTTTCTTTGGCTAAATTGTATACTTTTTTAACTTAAATTTCATTTATTTTTTATTTTAAATATAAGGGTGTAAAGTTTATGTAATACGAATTTTAACGTTATGAAATAATTCTTTTGCCGATAAGTATGCCGAAGCACCGCAAAAAGCAATGCTCCGGCATAAATTTTTGTTTTACTGTTCGTTTTTGCTTGCGTTTGCAATAACCTTCTCGGCAATAGCCGCCGGTGCGGGATCATATCTCTTAAATTCAAATGAGAATGAACCTCTGCCCTGACTCATCGATCTTAAATCAGTTGCGTATTTAAACATTTCCGACATGGGAACTTCTGCCTCAACCATGTTAAGACCTGGCTTGTCACTTTCGCCCATTCCCATAATCTGACCTCTTCTTTTATTAATATCGCCGATTATGTCACCCATTATGCTTTCGGGAATATAAACCTTTAAATAGCCTATCGGTTCAAGGAGTACAGGCTTTGCAGCTGCCATACCTGCCTTAAATGCAATGGAAGCCGCCGTCTTAAATGCCATTTCCGACGAATCTACCGGGTGATATGAACCGTCAAGGAGCGTTGCTTTCATATTTACAACGGGGTATCCTGCAAGAACACCGTGTTTGCAGCAATCACGCAGTCCCTTTTCAACGGCGGGGAAGTAGTTTTTCGGAACGCTTCCGCCGAATACATTCTCTTCAAATGTAAGGTCCTCCGTAAGTCCCGGTTCAAATTCTATCCAAACATGACCGTACTGACCGTGACCGCCCGACTGCTTTTTATGCTTACCTTCAACCTTGGCTTTGCCCATAATTGTTTCTCTGTACGGAACAATCGGCTCACTGAGAATAACGTTTACGGCATATTTCGAGTTTAATTTGCTGATGAGAACGTCTATATGCTGCTCACCGAGACCGTTAATTAATGTTTGTTTTGTTTCAACGTTGTTTGTAACAGTAAATGTCGGGTCTTCGTCCATAAGTTTTGTTAGACCGCTTATTATCTTTTCCTCATCGCCCTTTTCTTTCGGTGCAACCGCCATTGAAAGAACAGGATCGGGGAATTCTATACCCGTAAGAATTATATCCTTGCCCATATCGCAAAGAGTGTCGCCGGTTTTTGTTTTGTCAAGCTTTGCAACGGCGCCTATATCGCCTGCTTTGATTCTCTTTGCTTCGAGTTGCTTTTTGCCCGAGAGCATAAATACCTTTCCTATCTTTTCCTGAACGTTTCTGTTAGGATTAAAGAGCGTTGAGTCGGCATTTACATCACCCGAGTAAACTCTGAACAGTGACAGCTTACCTACATACGGGTCAACGATCGTTTTAAATACGAGCGCCGCCGTCGATTCCTCCTCCGACTGAACAACTTCAACGGGCTCACCGTTTGAGGCAATGTGCGCCATTTCTTCTATTTCAGACGGTGACGGCAGATATTTGCCTATTCCGTCCATAAGGCTGCGAACGCCTATATTATCCTGACCCGAACCGCAGTAAACAGGGAAAATACTTCCGTCCTTAACGCCTTTTCGGATTGCCTTTTTAATTTCATCAAAGGTAAATTCCTCACCGTTAAAGTATTTTACCATAAGCTCCTCGTCCGTTTCGGCGATAGCTTCCATAATCATCTCACGCAGCGGTGCAATTGTTTCCGCCATGCCGTCGGGAACGGGAATGTCAACTCTGTCCTGACCCTCATAGCGTCTTGCGGTCATATCCACAATATCGACAAAGCCCTTAAACTCATCTCCTTCACGTATGGGGTATACGAACGGAGTAATGCTTTTACCGAACACCTGCTTCATTTGTTCAAGAGTTTTTTCATAGTTTGCTCTGTCATCATCTATTTTATTTACAAAAAATACAGTCGGAACTCCTCTTTGCTTTGCATATGAAAATACCTGCTCCGTACCTACGGAAACGCCGCTTCTTCCGCTCAAAACAATCAAAGCCGAATCCGCAACCCTTACGCCTTCCTTAACGTCCCCGACAAAGTCGAAAAATCCCGGAGTATCTATAATATTATATTTCATATCCTTCCATTCTATCGGAGCGATGGCTGTGGAAATCGAAAATTTGCGCTTAATTTCTTCCGCATCAAAGTCGCAAACCGTATTTCCGTCGGAAACCTTGCCCATTCTGTCTGTCATATGTGCGTTAAAAAGCATTGCCTCGGCAAGTGTTGTCTTTCCGCATTTGCCATGCCCCATAATCACGACATTTCTTATATCGTCCATTGAATACTCTTTCATAATCTAATCATTCCTTTCGTTTTGTCGTCTTTTAATAAATGTATACTGATTATATACCCATAATACAACATAATAAACAAAAAAACAATCGTCATAATGTTCAAACTTAACGATTGTTTTTTGTGCAGTTTTTACTTATAAATATTTATTAATAATAAAAATATATGCAGATTAAACTAATTCAAGTGAGCTAATAAGGTCGTTCATATCGTACATACCGGGCTTTTTGCCGACAAGAAACTTTGCCGCCTTTATTGCGCCTACCGCAAAAACCTCCTTGCTTGCGGCGGAGTGCTTAAGCTCGATAACCTCATCGTTGCCGGCAAAAATAACGCTGTGTTCGCCGACTATTGTGCCGCCTCTTACGGAATGTATTCCTATTTCGTTAGGCTTTCTTTTAATTCTTTGCGTATGTCTGTCGTAAACGTATTCCGCCTGTTTTTTCATTTCTCCGGAAACGGCGTCCGCTATTGCAAGAGCCGTACCGCTCGGGGCATCTATTTTCTGATTGTGATGTTTTTCGATTATTTCTATATCAAATGAATCTTCAAGCAGCTTTACCGCCTGTTTTGCAAGTGATATAATAAGATTTATGCCAAGGCTCATATTAGCCGAGAAAAATACGGGTATTTCCTCCGCAGCCGATTCAAGCTCATTTTTTTGGCGGTTGGAAAGACCGGTTGTGCAGATGACAGCGGGAATTTTATTTTTTTTGCAGTATGATAAAAGACCGTCAATGCAGTCGGGATGCGAGAAATCAATTATTACATCGGCCTTTTCTTTCAGGTTATCGTAATTTGTGTAAACGGGGAAGTCAAAATCTTTGCAGTCGGCTATGTCAAAGCCTGCCGTAATGTTTATTTCACTGTCCTGTGATGCAAGTCTTGCAACAACGTGTCCCATTTTTCCTCCGCAGCCGTTTATTACAGCATTTATCATAATAAATCAAATCCTTTCCGTGCTGAATTGATATATTGAATTATACCACAGTGCAAATTAAAAGTCAATCAAATTAATTGTTTTGTCGTAATTTTGGGATAAATTCATAATACGAAAGCCGTCCCGATACGGTAAATTATTTGCTTTGTATCTACATTTGCCGGCGAAGGGATATGCAGCGTCGGCGGAGAAAAATAAAAAATTCGGATTTGAGTCGGACAATTGCGAAAATGCAAATTTTTTCTTGACATACACTCCGCAAAGTGATATAATTTTCGTAATGATGTGCTACGGAAAGGAAATACACGGTAATGGAATATTTTGTAGATAATTCGATTGATGAAGCAACGGTAAACGGACTTTTTAAAACATTTCGTAGAAATTACACCGATTATGAAATGCATACCTTTCAGCTTTTTAAGGGCGGAAAAAATGTTGTACGTATTTCGGCGGAGCCTTATACGTGCGGCGATGCAAGAGAAGTATATTCGCTCAGCAAAACGTTTACCTCAACAGTTGTCGGAATTGCGTCTGATATGGGACTTTTATCCGATGAGGACAGCGTATGCGACTATTTCCCGGAGATAAATACAAAAGGCTTTGAAAAGCTCAAAATAAAACATCTGCTTTCCATGAATACGGGACATGAGTCGTGTGTTATGGAAAAAATGATATATGCAAAATGTTCGGCGGAGGGATTCTTTTCGGTGCCGCTTAAATATGAGCCCGGAACACATTTTACATATAATACGGGAGCAACGTGTCTCCTTGCGTCAATAATAGAAAAGGTAAGCGGAGAGAAATTTTTTGATTTTGCGTGCGAAAAGCTTTTTTATCCGCTCGGAATAACAAATGTTTATTGGAGCTGCTGCGGTGACGGCGTCTGTCAGGCAGGAACAGGGCTTCACATTTCAAGCGACGATATTTCAAGGCTCGGAATTATGTATTATAATAAAGGTGTTTTCAGCGGAAGAAGAATAGTGTCTGAGGAGTGGATAAACAAGGCAACGTCCCCCATCTCCGATAATTCCTTAAACGGTTCGCCCGATTGGACAAGCGGCTACGGCTATCAGATATGGATTAACAGTCGGGGAGGCTATCGAGGTGACGGTGCGTTCGGTCAGCTTATGATGATTGTTCCGGAAAAAGAGATACTGTGCGTCGTTCAAGGCTTATTCAAAAACGATATGCAAAGGGAAATGGACGAGCTGTTTAAGTTTTTCGGCGGAATTTCCGACAAAGAGGAAACTGCCGATTATATAGATTATGCACCGGCGCCCGGTGAAAAAGCCGATAAGCTTGATTTTACATATAACCTTTGCGAAAATGTATCGGGATTTAAAAAACTCGGCATATTTTGTGACGGTGAAGTGTTAAAGCTTTCTTTTTCGGACGGATACAGAATAAATACCATAACAGCGGGTAACGGAAAATGGCTAAGTTCGGGTTTTGACGCATACGGATTTTCGCCCAGACTTACGATTATGAACAATGTTTTTGAAAATGTGAAAACCGCGTCCTGCTTCAGCGCAAAGGATAATGAGATAAAGGTATATATACGTTATCTTACAAATCCGCACAGCGAAACGCTTCATATTAAATATGATGAAAAAAATATAAGCTTTGGATTTGAAAATCCGCTTTCGGATTTGAGAGTTGGAAATTTGGATAATGTTTCGGGAGTGCGTGCGAATTGAAAAAAATTGTAAGCCTTACAAGACGCGCAATTGAGGACTATGCCATGATTGACGACGGCGATAAAATTGCCGTGGGAGTTTCGGGCGGAAAGGACAGTCTTGCGCTTTTAAAGGCGCTTTCGGAGCTTTCGGGATATTATCCGAAAAAATTTACCGTTTGCGCCGTTTCGCTTGATATCGGATACAATGCGAACTTTGGTGAAATCCGAAAACTGTGTGAGGATTTGGGCGTAGAATATATAATAAAACAGACAAATATAAAGGAAATTGTTTTTGATATAAGGCATGAAACAAACCCTTGCTCGCTTTGCGCCAAAATGCGCCGTGCGTGTCTTAACAAGGCGGCGATTGAGTTTGGTGCGAACAAGGTTGCACTCGGTCATCACAATGATGATGTTCTCGAAACGTTTATGCTGTCGCTTATGTATGAGGGACGAATTCACTGCTTTTCTCCGGTTACATACCTTGATAAGACGGGAATAACGGTTTTAAGACCGATGATTTACGTCAGAGAACGGGATATACGCGGTGCGGCGAGAAAATACGCCTTTCCCGTTGTGAGCAATCCGTGCCCGGCAGACGGCGAAACAAAGCGTGAATATATGAAAGACCTTATTCGCAGACTTGAAAAGGAAACATATCCGGGAATAAGGAAAAGGCTCTTTACCGCCGTATGCACAAGCGGTATGGAGGGCTGGAAAAAGGGAAAATAATTTTTAGGAAAGGAATGCGCTGATGGCAAGGTGTGACGGAGTAATAATAAAACAGTCCGATTTTGGCGAAGGTCACAGAATGCTGTGGATTTTTACCGATAAATACGGAATAATAAAGGCCGTTGCCCACGGTGCTCAAAGAGCAAAAAGCAAGGCGGGAGCATCGACTCAGTTTTTGGCGCTCAGCACTTTTGATTTTTACGAGAGCGGAGAAATATGGACTGTAAACAGCGCATACGCAAAGGATACGTTTTGGCCGATACAGGAAAACATAAAAAAACTTTCGCTTTGCACATATCTTGCGGAAATAACGTTTTATTCTTTGGAAATGGCTAATCCCGATATGCCCGTTTTAAGACTGCTTTTAAATACGCTCTACGGCTGTGCCTATAAAAATATTCCGTGCGATGTTATAAAAATAATTTACGAGCTGAAGCTTATGCGTATGACGGGATTTATGCCGCCTCCGAATGGCTGCGAAAACTGCGGAGCAACGGATGAAGAAATGTTTTTCAGCACGATAAACGGAGAAATACTTTGCCGTAAGTGTGCCGATGCGGCTTGTGTGCGGCTTGATGCGGATATGTACAAGTGCATTTATTTTATCGGTAATTGCGATATGAAAAAAATGTTTTCCGTCAGCTACCCCGATGAGGCAATCAACAAGCTTGCCGCACCGGTTGAAAAATATATAATTCATAATTTGGGAAAGAATATTAAAAGTCTTGATTATTATAAAATGATGTAGGAGTGATTTTAATGCAAAGACGTGACAAGATTAACTATTACCTTGACATTGCGCAAACAGTAGCCGAGCGTGGTACGTGCTTAAGGCGTAATTACGGTGCTATAATAGTTAAAAACGATGAGATTATCGCAACGGGCTATACGGGAGCGCCCCGTGGAAGAAAAAACTGTCTTGACCTTAAGTATTGTATAAGACAGCAGCTTAATATTCCGCGCGGAGAGCGATACGAGATGTGCAGAAGCGTTCATGCCGAGGCAAATGCCATAATTTCAGCACCGCGCAGGGATATGATAGATGCTTGTATTTATGTTGTGGGAATTGATGTCGAAAGCAGAGAAATCGTGCCGAACAGCTCAAGCTGTGCAATGTGCAAAAGAATGATTATAAATGCGGGGATAAAATTCGTTTACATAAGGGATACAAAGTCGGAGTACAGAGTTGTTGACGTTAATGATTGGATTGAAAACGACGATTCGCTGAACGGACAATTCGGTTATTAAAAACAGGTGTAAATAAGCAGGACGGAGTTTCGGATTAGGCGTGAGGTTTAAAAAAACACTTCGGGGAAACGTACCGGTGCCGACTCGATATGTTCTTTTTTGAATTTATTTCCGATAATTGAAAAAGTTTCGTACAAATCCAAAAAGTTATCTTCTTTAAGTTGAATAAAAAATAAAAAAAAATCACTTTTGTTTTGTGCAAAACAGAAAATCCCCCGAAAATGATAAAAAAATAACATTTTTCTATTGTATATTTCGCAATTTTGAGGTAAAATATAGATATGGAATAATCCGAAAGGAATATTCACTTTTAATTAAGTATTTATTAGGAGGAATTAATCATGGCAGTTAAAGTTGCGATTAATGGTTTCGGTCGTATCGGACGTCTTGCTTTCAGACAGATGTTCGGTGCTGAAGGTTATGAGGTTGTTGCAATCAACGATTTGACAAAGCCCTCAATGCTCGCTGATCTTCTCAAGTATGATACAGCACAGGGCGGCTACTGCGGTAAGATTGGTGAAAATCTTCACACAGTAGAGGCTGATGATGAGGCTAACACAATCACAGTTGACGGCAAAACTCTTACAATTTACAAAGAAGCAGACGCTTCAAAGCTCCCCTGGGGTGAAATAGGCGTTGACGTTGTACTTGAGTGCACAGGCTTCTATACATCTAAAGAAAAATCACAGGCACATATCAATGCAGGCGCAAAGAAGGTTGTTATTTCAGCTCCGGCAGGAAACGACCTTAAGACAATTGTTTTCTCTGTAAACGAGAACACTCTTACAGCTGACGATACAATCATTTCAGCTGCTTCCTGCACAACAAACTGCTTGGCTCCTATGGCTAATGCACTTAACAACTACGCTCCCATTCAGTCAGGTATCATGTCAACAATCCACGCTTACACAGGCGATCAGATGATTCTTGACGGTCCGCACAGAAAGGGCGATATGAGAAGAGCAAGAGCAGGTGCTGCTAACATAGTTCCTAACTCAACAGGTGCTGCAAAGGCTATCGGTCTTGTTATCCCCGAGCTTAACGGTAAGCTTATCGGTTCTGCACAGAGAGTTCCTGTTCCGACAGGTTCAACAACAATTCTTACAGCTGTTGTTAAGGGCGACAACGTAACTGTTGACGGTATCAACGCTGCTATGAAGGCTGCTGCTTCAGAATCATTCGGTTATAACACAGATCCTATCGTTTCTTCAGACGTTATCGGTATGAAGTACGGTTCACTCTTTGACGCTACACAAACAATGGTAGCTGAAATCGGTGACGGTCTTTATGAGGTTCAGGTTGTTTCTTGGTATGATAACGAAAACTCATATACAAGCCAGATGGTTAGAACAATCAAATATTTCGCTGAACTTGCGTAAATTATTTAAAATATCGCCGTGCATATTGCACGGCGATATTTTTTTGTTTATTTGAGGCCTACTGTTTTTGTTTTCAGTCACAAAAAAACAAATGCGTCACATGTTGAACAGTAATATGTTCTCGTATTGTAAGCGTGATTTTTTCGCAGGGACACGGCATGGCGGATAAAAATATATTTAAATATGTAAAAAACTCTTGATTATAATTTAGTTTTGTGGTAAAATATAAAAAGTAAAACAATTTGAAAGGGGATAAAACCTATGAAAAAGAAAATTTTGGCTTCGTGTCTGGCAGCGGCTTTGTGTTTAGGCTCAATATCTTTTGCTGAAACTATACCGACAATCAGAGCTGCGGAAAGAACGATTTCGTTTAATAAGCCTGAAGGAGAAATGACCGGCGGAGTATTTACGGCTCCCGTAAGACGTATTTGCGATGTTCTCGGTGCAAGCGTAGATTGGTATGAGGACAAGCAAATGATAATCATTAACTCAAAGGATAATATGACAAGACTGTTCCTCTACATAGGCAACGAAAACTTAAGAGTATTTACGTTCACATCTGTTGCGGAGGGAACGGCAGAGGAATTTAAGCTTGACGCTCCTTTAAAAATAGAAAATGGCAGAACTCTTGTTCCTTTCGAGCAAATCTGCAAAGCGCTTAAGGCAGAGGTTAAATGGTCCGATGACAAGAGCGTTGCCACAATAGTTACGGAAGAAGCTCCGACAGACGAGAAAAAGGTAGAGATGTATTTAAAAGCCGATAAAGAAGACGTAAACAAGGACGATATTGTCGAAATTTCCGTTATGGCCGATAATGTTGACCTTTACAAGGATTATATGTATGCAGGATATACGGCTGCCGTAATATACGATCCGAGTGAGTTTGAGTTTGTAAAATCATGTATCGGTGACGGCAGTGAAGATAAGTACGAGGGTGCCTTGGGCGCCGATAACGCAGGCTTTACAAAGGATTCTGTTAAAGCCGTTTATATTTCAGTTGACAAGGAATCATTCGAGGGAAATACGGGAGTTGCCGGAAAGCTCACGTTTAAGGCTCTTTCGGATAACGGCGGAAAATTCAAGCTCTCCGACAGAATTTCCGATGTCGGATATGACACGTCAATAATGTTTACGGAAACAGCAAATATAAAAAATACCGTACTTCTTCAAAAATCATCCGAGCTTAAGCTGATTACGGACGAAATAGAAGTAAAATAATTCGGAAAGGAATTTTGTATAAGTGATTATTCATGAATCTGCGGAAAACTATCTTGAGGCGGTTTTAATGCTCCAGGAGAAAAACGGCTTTGCAAGATCTGTCGATATAGCCGCACTTTTGAATTTTTCAAAGCCGAGCATAAGCGTTGCAATGAAAAATTTCAGAGAAAACGGATATATTAATATGGAATATAACGGTCACATTACTCTTACCGAAAAGGGAATGAAGATAGCGAAAAAAACGTATGACAGACATAATCTTCTAACAGAAATTCTTCTTTCAATCGGAGTAAGCGAAAAAATTGCAGCGGAGGACGCTTGCAAAATAGAGCATGATATAAGCGAAGAAACATATCAAAAGCTAAAGGAATATTATTTGAAAGAAATGGGTTGATGTTAGTGTATTCAAGAAAATACCTGAAGGATATTTCAAAGCGAAACATAGAGGGTAAAATATGGAGATTACTCTTGTGTTTCCTTATAATGTGCCTGTGCACGCTCGCCTTCAATGTTCCGATTGTCGGATTTGCGGCAACTGTTTTTTACCCCGCAATTTCATACGGATATTTGTATGTTTACCTTAAGGTAACGGCAGGTGAGGAATTCAGCCCGGCTGATTTGTTTTTCGCTTTTCAAAACGGCTCGGTATTGTCTAAGGTTATAGCAACCTATTTCTTGACCGCATTGTTTACTTTTTTATGGTCGCTGCTGTTTATAATTCCGGGAATTGTAAAATCGTATTCTTACTCCATGGCGCCGATGATTATTATCGAAAATCCCGAAAAGTCGGCATTTGATGCGATTAACGAAAGCAAGAAAATGATGGACGGTCGTAAATGGGATTTGTTCGTCCTTCAGCTCTCGTTTTTCGGGTGGTCGCTCCTTTGTACGATTACTTTCGGTTTGGCGTCCATATATGTGATTCCTTATTATATGGCGACATGCGTGAACTTTTACAGATTTTTAAAAAGCCAAGATAGCGCTCGGTGCGAGCAATACGGTCGTGATTATTCCTCGGATTTTTACGGTGATAATAACGGCGGTGAGGAAAATCCGTATAATTTGTAATTAAGATAACCTCTTTTATCGTAAAAAGCCGATGAAAGAGGTTTTTCTGTAATACGTCTTTAAAATAACCGGTGTTTTCGAATGCCGAAATAAAAGACGGCGCAGCTTTTGTTGTGCAAAATGCCGGTTTTGCAAATAAGCTATTGACTTTTTGTAAAATATAATGTAAAATGAAAGGGCTCAATTATTGAGCTCCTTGCCCGAAAGTAGTTTTCGGGACATAAGTCCGTGAGGAGGTGCAAAGAATGGCTGAAAAAATAATGAACAGCTATGAAACAATTTTTATCATTGATGCTTCTTTGGAAGAAGATGCGATTAAGGCTTTGCAGGAGAAGTTTGTAGGTCTTATTACATCAAACGGCACAGTTGACGCTGTTGACGAGTGGGGTAAGAGAAGACTTGCATATGCAATCAATGACAAAACTGAGGGCTACTATGTATTGGTAAACTTCAAGGCTGACTCAGAGTTCCCGAAGGAGCTTGACAGACAGTATAAGATTACCGACGGTATTCTCAGAACTATTATCATTCGTAAGGATGAGGAATAGTAGTCAACCATTAGCTTTGTGGAGGTAGTTAATTATGAACAAAGTAATTTTAATGGGTAGATTGACACGTGACCCTGAGGTCAGACAATCGCAAAACGGTGAGTCGACAATCGTTCGCTTTTCAATTGCCGTAAACAGACGTTTCCAAAAGGATACAGCTGATTTCTTCAATTGTGTTGCTTTCAGACAGACAGGCGATTTTATCAGTAAATGGTTTGAAAAGGGCAGAATGATTGCAATTGTCGGAAGCGTGCAAAACAGCAAGTATACCGACAAAGACGGTAATGAGCGCACATCAACGGATATTGTTGTTGATGAAGCTTATTTCACAGGCTCAAAAACAGAATCAACAGGTGATTCTCCGGCAGGCTCTAACAGCTTCGGCGGCAATAAGCCCCAGGCTCCCGCACCCGAGTTTGATATGGGTGGTTTCGGCAGCGTTGAAGAATCGGATGATGATTTGCCGTTTTAAAGAAAATTGATAAAGGAGGAAGTTTCAATGGCTGAAAAGACTAATGACAGACCGCAGAGAGCAAGACGTGCAAAGAAAAAGGTTTGCATGTT
This sequence comes from uncultured Clostridia bacterium, assembly GCA_934486495.1. Lineage (GTDB taxonomy): Bacteria > Bacillota > Clostridia > UBA1381 > UBA1381 > RGIG9115. Next base: position 21,943 of record CAKSPW010000004.1, on the reverse strand, counting down.
CTGCATGGATAAGGTTGATACTATTGATTACAAGGATACAGCTAAGCTCAGAAGATTTATTTCCGAGAAGGGCAAGATTGTTCCGAGAAGAATCAGCGGTAACTGCGCTAAGCATCAAAGACAGCTTACAGTAGCTATAAAGAGAGCAAGAACTATCGCATTGCTTCCGTTTGTTGCTGAATAATCAAAAAATACAAAACCGATTTTTCAAAGTGATTTGGAAAATCGGTTTTTTTTCGTAAAAAAACTTGCGGCGTTTTTTCGCCGCAAGATGTTATTAATTTTTTGAATCTAAATCGGTTTGTTTAATTCTGCATATGCTTGAAAGATTAACGTTTTTAGTATGTTCAATCTGTTTCCATTCAACCTTTGTAAATATGGCCGATATAAATATAGGTATGTACGTAAGCATAAATATCGGGAATGTAAACATGTATAATATTTTTTTAAATGTTGGGCAGTAAATTTTTTTCCACTCCGTTATAACTGTAATAATACCCGTTATAAAAACGGTTATATAAATATTTTCAATAGAGCCGAGAAGTGAATAAAGTATAGTCTTTACCGCAGTTGCATTTGTTATGTTAAGAGCAAGTGCCATGATGTTCGCAATCATTCCGATTAATGTAAGCGCCGTTGCCGGCATTATGTTCATTGTCATGTCAAAGCAAGAGAAGCTTCCTTTAAATATTCCGGTAAAAAGCGACTTCCCGTATTTGGCAAACACCTGCAAAAATCCCTTTGCCCAGCGCTTGCGCTGACGCCACGATTGTGAAAATGCGGTCGGTTGCTCATCATAAATTACGGCGTTATGACAATAGCCTATTTTTCTGCCGTTTACCACGTTATGAATCGTAAACTCAATATCCTCCGTAAGACAGAAGAAATTCCAGCCTCCGCATTCTTTTAAAACCTTGTCCGAAAACAGAAATCCCGTGCCGGAAACGGCGCAGCTGCTGCCAATACCGTATCTTGACATATTTAGATATTTCGACTCACGCAAGAACCAAAGCGCATATCCTGCCGAAATCCAATTGTCACCGTAATTCTTTGAATTACGATAGCAGGTAATAACCTCGCACCCCGACATAAACGATTTATTCATTTCGCTGACAAAGTTCGGGTCTACAATATTATCCGCATCAAATACCATATATGCATCGTATTTTGCTTTTCCGTAGTTCTCTATTTGTTTTAAAAGAAAATTAAGCGCATACCCCTTGCCGATTTCAACATCGTTAAATCTCTCGAAAACAATCGCACCGTGTTTTTCGGCAACTACCGATGTATTATCGCTGCAATTATCGGCAACAACATATATATCTATCATATCTTCGGGATAATTTTGATTTTTAAGACTGTCAATAAGTCCGCCGATTACCGATTCCTCGTTTCGGGCTGCGATAAGCACGGCAAATCTTCCCCGCTTTGACGTATCTTTTGCTTTTTTCTTTGAAATCCATGCTATCGGTATATAAACCATTTGATAGCTGTAACACACAAAGAACAGAATCATTATTATAAAGTTTATTGTTTTTGCAAATTCCATAATACACCGTCCAAAGTAATGACGGATACGCCTGATCGGCGCATCACGTCATGTTCTCTATCGCAAAAATCGACAAAGCAACACTTTCATACGCATTGCTTTGCCAAAGTATTTATATTGTTCTGTTATGCCTGGATTTTGGACTGAACGTCACGAATTGCGCTTTTCTCAAGTTTAATAAATGACTTTTCATCCTGTGTTCCGATGTTGCCTGTTTCAAGAATTACAAAATCGTCCTTGATTTTTGAAATCTTTCCTACAATTCCGCCGATTGAAACAGCCTTATCTCCAACCTTCATCTTAGAAATCTTTTCTCTGAGAGCCTTCTCTTTCTTTCTTTGAGGTCTTATCATCAAAAGATACATAACGACAAAGATAAGAATGAGCGGAAGGAAGCTTGCTATAAGCTGCGCGGGACCTGCCTGCGGTGTGCCTCCTGCTGTCTGCTGTACTGCCCCGTCCGCAAATGCAATTGTTTCAAATAACATAGTTAATTTCTCCTTTTAAATTTATTGCCTGCAACTGTTTTTAATTGCATAATTTAGTTCGGCTTTCGCCGTAGTAATATCATTATACTATGAATGTTCAAAAATATCAAGTGTTTTTTGTACTTTTTATCTATTTTACGTATTTTTTTTAAAAATTTCAGCATTTATACTTGAAAATGCACTGAAAAAGTATTATAATAAATTTATAGGACTGTTTGTCCGGATTATTTTTTTCTGAAAAGGGGAATACATCAATGAGTACTTTTATCGAAGGACTTAAAAAAAGAGCTAAGGAAAGCGTGAAAACAATTGTGCTTGCGGAGGGTGAAGAATTAAGAACAATTCAGGCTGCCGCAATCGTCAAAAAGGAAGGCTATGCAGTTGTAAAGCTTCTCGGTAACGCTGAAAAAATCAATGCTATCGCAAAAGCGGAAAACCTTGATATAGACGGTTTGGAAATAATCGATCCGCTTACATCGGATAAGGCTGCCGAATATGCCGATAAGTTCTATGAGCTTAGAAAAGCAAAGGGAATGACTCCCGAAAAGGCTGCGGAAACAATGAAAAATCCTCTTTATTACGGCTGTATGATGGTTAAAGAGGATGATGCCGACGGTATGGTTGCAGGTGCGGTAAACTCTTCTGCAAACGTTATTCGCCCGTCATTGCAGATTCTCAAAACTGCACCGGGCACAAAGCTTGTGTCAGCATTCTTTATAATAGTTGTGCCGAATTGCGAATACGGCGAAAACGGAACGTTCATTTTCTCCGACAGCGGCCTTAACGAAAACCCGGATGCGGATCAGGTTTCGGAAATTGCCATCTCATCGGCAAAGAGCTTTAAAACTCTTATCGAGGCAGAGCCTAAAATCGCAATGCTTTCATATTCAACATACGGAAGTGCAAAAAATCCGCTTGTTGACAAAATGGTTGAGGCTACACGTCTTGCAAAAGAAAAGCGTCCCGACCTCGCAATCGACGGAGAGCTTCAGCTCGACGCTGCAATTGTTGATTCGGTTGCAAAACAGAAAGCTCCCGGCTCAAGCGTTGCCGGTGAAGCAAACGTACTTGTATTCCCTGACCTCAATGCAGGAAATATCGGCTATAAGCTTGCTCAGCGTCTTGCAAAGGCTGAAGCGTACGGCCCGATTCTCCAAGGTATCGCAAAGCCTGTAAACGACCTTTCAAGAGGCTGCGTTGCAGCGGATATTGCCGGAGTTGTAGCTATTACCTGCGTTCAGGCACAGAATAATAACTAAAAAGGAGACGGAAAGATGAAAATTTTGGTTATCAATGCCGGAAGCTCATCTCTTAAATATCAGCTTATTGATATGACGGATGAGAGAGTTCTCGCAAAAGGCTTGTGCGAAAGAATAGGAATTGACGGTTCAAATCTTCAGCACACGAACGTATCTCTTGATAAGAAGGTTAAAATCGAGAGTCATATGAGCAATCATGCAGATGCTATCAAGCTTGTAATCGACGCTCTTGTAAACCCCGATTACGGTGTTATCAAGAATATGTCCGAAATAGGCGCAGTAGGTCACAGAGTTGTACACGGTGCGGAATATTTCGCTGATTCATGTATCATAGACGGCAAGGTTAAGGAAGCGCTCGAGATGTGCACACCGCTTGCACCGCTTCATAATCCGCCGAACATTATCGGAATCGAAGCTTGTGAAAAAATCATGCCCGGCATAAAGCAGGTCGGAGTATTTGATACGGCATTCCATCAGACAATGCCGCCGAAGGCATTCATGTACGGACTTCCTTACAAATATTATAAGGAAAAGAAAATAAGAAAATACGGCTTCCACGGAACAAGCCATAAGTTTGTGGCTCAGCAGGCGGCTCTTGCACTCGGCAAAAAGCTTGAGGAGCTTAAGATTGTTACCTGTCACCTCGGAAACGGTTCATCGATCACGGCTGTTGACGGTGGAAAATCTGTTGATACAACCATGGGCTTCACTCCGCTTGACGGAACAATCATGGGAACGAGAACAGGTTCTATGGACCCGGCTGTTGTTACTTATCTTGCTGATGAGGGTCTTGATTCAAAGCAGATTAACACACTTATGAACAAGGAATCGGGCGTATACGGCGTATCTGGCGTATCGAGTGATTTCAGAGACCTTACCGAAGCTGCAAAGAATGGCAATGAGCGTGCCGCTTTGGCGCTTGATATGTTTGGTTATCAGGTTAAAAAATACATAGGCTCGTATGCCGCTGCAATGGGCGGAATTGACGCAGTCGTATTTACGGCAGGCGTAGGAGAGCATGATGCGGATGTAAGACGTGCCGCAACAAGCGGTCTCGAATTTTTAGGTATTAAAATCGACAATGAGAAGAATAATAATAACGAGACTGATATTTCGGCAGATGACGCAACCGTTAAGACCCTTGTCATTCCGACAAACGAGGAGCTTATGATTGCAAAGGAAACATTAGAGCTTGTAAAATAATTAAATAAAGGCGACTGCTGCAGCTGTTGCAGCAGCCACTTTTATATGGGAGGAAAAATATAATGGCATTTTTCAAAAAGAAAGTCAAGGAGCAGCAGGCGCACGAGGAGCATAATATCGACAAAACGCAAAATGCCGAAATGCCCGATGCGGTAAAAAAAGCGCTTGACGAAACTCTCCCTAAGCTTGACGGAGATTTGGACAGATTCGAGGAGATGTACCCAAATCCGTCCGTGCTTGCGGAGGAGATAAAAGACGCAGCAACGGATAATCTTATTATACTTTCAGATTACTTTTTCAGATATGACAGCGAAAATAAGTCGGACGATAAAAATTCGGCGGTGTTTAAGGGCGCAGCATCGGTATTTTACAACAAAATTCAGAATTATCTCAAGGATGCAAAAGAAGTATTCGTTATAATGGATAATTGTCTTGATGAGCCGACTCCGTACTGTGCGGAGGGTGAAGTGCTTATTTTCTTTGACGGCGAGAGAGCGTCGCAGTGGTGTTCGTTTTTAAACAGCTCACATAAAAAACCGCTTACGGTTGCAAAGGTAAATAACGAGGATATTCCGAAAATGCTTGCAACGGTTACCGTTTGGGGTGTGGAATTTGTAAGATTTCATCCTGAAATAAACAGCCTGCACATAAAGCTTTCCGATATGTTCACATGCGAAGTAAAAACTGTATCAAACAGCCGTGTACGCTTTTTAACGCTGAATTTTATACAGACGTCAAATGCCGGGAAAGATGATAAAAAACAGCTTGCTTATAATGCTATGCTTACCGCAATTGCCACTGATAAGTTTTTGGCTGCCGGCAGAGAAAACGATAATAATTTCAGCTTTATCACAATTGCCGGTGCGGACGGAACAGTTTGGATACCGCTGTTTACGGACGCTATGGAGTATCAGGTATTTCTGTCAAAATTCGAGCAAATCAAAAAAGGATTTGACAATGCGGCGCTGAAAATTGCGAAATTTACAGCGATGAAACAGATATTTGAAAAACAAACAGAGATTTGCGGCGTTGTTGTAAATCCGGCAGATGTCGGAGTGAGAATACAGGGCGACTTGATTCTTAAAATGATTGAAGCGGTTGAAAACTCACAGAATGAAAATGAGTAAGGACCCAATATCATAAAACACACTCTTTATGATGATATTTTAAAAATGTACCCCGAAAAAACTGCGGTGGAGATTAATAAAACATATCGGTGCATAAAAAGTGATAAAGTGACAAAAAAATTATGATATTTTCGGTCGAAATAAATAAATTTTTAAAAATGTCTTGACAAATAAACGAATGTGTGCTATACTTGTAAGGTACTTTTGTCAAGGCAATATAGGGGTATAGCTCAGTTGGTAGAGCATCGGTCTCCAAAACCGAGTGCCGAGGGTTCAAGTCCTTCTGCCCCTGCCATTTGAATTGTCCTCAGGCTTGTGCTTAGCACCTGTTTGAGGGCTTTTTTTATTTCCGTGTTTTAAATTAGACAAAACAAAGCCGTCAATATGTATAATTATTTATCATTTAAGATAATTTTTTATCAAATAAAAACAAGTGGTTGTTATAATACTTGACAAAACCATATAAATTGTATAAAATATAAGTATATAAAATTTGGGAGGTTTTGTTTTATGGCATATACACTTGCGGAGAAAATACTCAATGCCCATATAGTTGACGGTGAACCCGTAAAAGGCACTGAGGTTGGACTCAGAATTGACCAAACTCTCACACAGGATGCGACGGGTACAATGGCGTATCTTGAATTTGAGGCTATGGGAGTTGACAGAGTAAAAACCGAAAAATCGGTTGCATATATAGACCACAACACTCTTCAGAGCGGATTTGAAAATGCGGACGACCACAGATTTATAGGAAGTGTTTGTAAAAAGCACGGAATCTACTTCTCACGTCCCGGCAACGGAATTTGTCATCAGGTTCATTTGGAGCGTTTCGGTGCGCCTGGTAAAACGCTTATCGGCTCGGACAGTCATACTCCGACAGGCGGCGGTATCGGAATGATAGCAATCGGTGCAGGCGGTATGGACGTTGCGGTTGCAATGGGCGGCGGTGCGTACTATATAACTTATCCGAAAATAGTGAACGTTAAGCTCACAGGTAAGCTCAGCGCATGGGTTTCGGCAAAGGACGTTATTCTTGAGGTTTTAAGACGTATGTCGGTTAAAGGCGGAGTCGGTAAAATTATAGAATATTCGGGCGAGGGTGTTAAAACGCTTTCTGTTCCGGAGCGTGCCACAATAACTAACATGGGTGCGGAGCTCGGAGCGACGACATCTGTTTTCCCGTCCGATGAAACAACGAGAAAATTCCTTGCCGCAGAGGGCAGAGAAGACGTTTATGTTCCGCTTTCGGCAGATGAAGGTGCGGAATATGACGAGGTAATAGAAATAAACTTAAGCGAGCTTGTTCCGCTTGCGGCTTGTCCTCATTCGCCGGATAACGTTAAAACCTGCGCGGAGATAGGTAAGCTTAAAATCGACCAGGTATGTATCGGTTCATGTACAAACTCGTCGCTTATGGATATGCTTAAGGTTGCGCATATATTAAAGGGAAAAACGGTACACCCCGATGTTTCTCTTGCAATTGCACCCGGCTCTAAGCAGGTGCTTAATATGCTTGCGGAAAACGGTGCATTGTCAATAATGATAGACGCCGGAGCGAGAATACTCGAAAGTGCGTGCGGACCGTGCATAGGTATGGGACAGTCGCCTAACTCAAAGGGTATATCGCTGCGTACATTCAACAGAAACTTTGAGGGAAGATCGGGCACAAAGGACGGTCAGATTTACCTTGTATCACCGGAGCTTGCGGCAGTATCCGCTCTTACGGGATACCTGACAGACCCGAGAGAACTCGGAGATATGCCGAAATTTGAAATACCGGAGAAGTTTAAAATAAACGATAATATGATTGTTCCTCCGGCAAGCGAACAGGACGCACCGAACGTTGAGGTATTGAGAGGACCTAATATTAAGCCGTTCCCCGTACCGCAGCCGCTTGGAGAAAATATAGAAGCAAAATGCAGCCTTAAGGTTGGCGATAATATTACAACAGACCATATTATGCCGGCAGGCGCAAAAATATTGCCGCTGAGATCAAATATACCTGAAATATCAAAATACTGCTTTGCCGTATGTGATGAATCTTTCCCGAAAAGAGCGTTGGAGCTTGGAAAGAGCATAATTGTCGGCGGATCAAACTACGGTCAAGGCTCGTCAAGAGAGCATGCAGCGCTTGCACCGCTTTATTTGGGTGTTAAGGCTGTTATAACAAAATCATTTGCACGTATTCATATGGCAAATCTTATAAACTCCGGTATTGTTCCGCTCGTGTTTGAAAATCCGGACGATTACGATGCTGTATCACAGGGAGATGATTTAGCGATTGAGGATATTATCGGACAGCTTAAATCCGGTGATGTTATAAAGGTGGAAAACAAAACAAACGGTCGAATTTTCAACACGCTTGTTTCACTTTCCGAAAGACAGCGCGCCATGCTTATAGCCGGCGGACTGCTTAACTATACAAAAATAAACGGTTGAGAGAAAGGAATGGTTACAAATATGGCACATTCGGCAAAAATTGAAGCCGCTCTTGAAAAGTTTGCAAAAATTCTTGAAGAGCAGGAAATAAGAGTAGAAAAGATGAAATCGGAAAAGGATTTTGTCGATTATGCAAAGCTCGATAAAATAGTTATCGGTGTTTGCGGCGGTGACGGCATAGGACCGGCAATAACTCACGAAGCACACAGAATACTCGAATTTCTTTTGAAGGACGAAACGGAAAGCGGAAAAATCGTATTTAAGGTTATAGACGGACTTACGATAGAAAACAGAGTTAAGGCAAATAAGCCGATTCCCGATGATGTGTTGGCAGAGCTTAAAAAATGCGATGTAATATTAAAAGGCCCGACAACAACTCCGAGAGCCGGAGATCCGTGGCCGAATATAGAGAGCGCAAATGTGGCAATGCGCAAGGAGCTTGACCTTTTTGCAAATGTTCGTCCCGTAAAGGTTCCTGAGCTTGGAATTGACTGGACATTTTACAGAGAGAATACAGAGGGCGGATATGCTGTCGGTTCGAAGGGCGTAAATGTTGATGACGATTTGGCTATTGATTTTGTTGTTGCAACAAGCGACGGTTCGGAGAGAATAGCAAGAGCGGCATTTGAATACGCAAAGAAAAACGGAAAAACAAAGGTTACCTGCGTAACAAAGGCAAACGTTATAAAAACAACGGACGGCAAGTTCCTGAGAACGTGTCAGGAGGTTGCTAAGGATTATCCCGGAATAGAGCTTGACGACTGGTATATTGATATAATGACCGCAAAGCTTATCGACCCGAAGAGAAGAACGGGATTCCAGGTTGTTGTTCTTCCCAATCTTTACGGCGATATTATAACCGATGAAGCTGCTGAATTTCAAGGCGGAGTAGGCACGGCAGGCAGTGCGAATATCGGTAAAAAGTATGCGATGTTTGAGGCAATACACGGCAGTGCGCCGAGAATGGTGCAGGAGGGCAGAGATAAGTATGCCGATCCGTGTTCGATTATAAGAGCGGCTGTAATGCTTCTTTCGCATATCGGATATCAGGATAAGGCAGATAAGCTTGAAAAGGCACTCGATAAATGTATGTATGAGGAAAAGAAGCTTCAAATTACGGGTCGTGACACAGGCTGTACAGGTGCTGAGTTTGCGGACTATGTAATGGAAACGATAAAATCACTTTAATAAGCGATAGGCGTTAATTTGCGCCGTGGTAAAGGAGCATCGGATGAACAGTAATGAAAAACAGGTTCCGTCCGTTGTGGTACGGAGACTGCCCAGATATTACAGATATTTAAGCGAGCTTAAAAAGATGGATATAAAGCGAATATCCTCAGGTGCGCTTAGTCAAAAAATGAATGTAACCGCATCTCAAATCCGTCAAGATTTTAATTATTTCGGCGGATTTGGGCAGCAGGGCTATGGCTATAATGTTGAGTATTTACATAAGGCTATCGGCGAAATACTCGGAATTGACAAGATTAATAATACTATAATTGTCGGTGCCGGAAACCTCGGACGTGCGCTTGCGAATCATAATGCATTTGCCGACAGAGGTTTTAAGATAACAGCGCTTTTTGATACCGACCCAAAGAAAATCGGTACGGAAATTAACGGAAAGCCTATTTTGCCGATGGAGAACATAAAGCAGTATATACGGGATAACAAGGTAGACATTGCTATCTTGTCGGTACCGAAGGCGTATACGCACGATGTGGCGGATATACTTGTTTGCAGCGGAATAAAGGGACTGCTGAACTTCTCGTATACCGAGGTTAAGACAAAAGAGGGTGTAGCGGTTGAGAATGTTCACTTGTCCGATTCTCTTATGACGCTGTCTTACAGAATGAAGTCTATGAATAAGTAATTTAAAAGACAGGGTTTGAATAAAATTGCACGTTATATTGTTTGTCGTAAACGATTTTCTTCAAGCTTTGGTTTTTGGAAGGGGTTAATTGTCATGAAAATTTTAGTAACAGGCGGAGCCGGATATATCGGCAGCCATACTTGTGTTGAGCTTTTAAACGCAGGCTATGAAATAGTTGTACTCGACAATCTTTCAAATTCATGTGAAAGATCGTTGGAGATAGTTAAGGATATTACGGGCAAGGATTTCCCGTTTTATAAGGTTGATATGCTCGACTATGACGAAATGGAGAAGGTGTTTAAGGAAAACAAGTTTGATTCCGTTATCCATTTTGCCGGACTTAAGGCGGTAGGCGAGTCAACGCAAATTCCGATTAAGTATTATCATAATAATATCACCGGAACACTTAATCTTCTTGATATTATGGAAAAGTACGATGTAAACAATATCGTATTTTCAAGCTCGGCAACGGTTTACGGAAAGCCGAAAACAGTGCCGATTACAGAGGATTTTCCGCTTTCGACTACAAATCCGTACGGCTCGACGAAGCTTATGATAGAAAATATTTTAACTGATGTTACAAAGGCAAACCCGAAGCTTTCGGTTGCGCTTTTGAGATATTTTAACCCGATCGGTGCGCATAAGAGCGGAAGAATGGGCGAGGACCCGAAGGGTATTCCGAATAATTTGCTCCCGTACGTTGCACAGGTTGCTGTCGGAAAACTCAAGGAAGTAGGAGTTTTCGGTAACGATTACGAAACAAAAGACGGCACGGGTGTGCGTGACTATATCCATGTTGTAGACCTTGCGCTCGGTCATATTAAGACTGTTGAGCATTGCAGCAATAAGCCGGGAGTGCATATTTATAATCTCGGTACGGGCAACGGCTATTCCGTTCTTGAAATAATAAAAGCATTCAGTAAGGCTTGCGGTAAGGAAATTCCTTATAAGATTATGGCAAGACGCCCCGGAGATATAGCAGAGTGTTATGCAAATCCCGAAAAGGCTAAAAGAGAGCTTGGCTGGGAGGCTCAGCGCGGTATTGAGGAAATGTGCGAGGATTCCTGGAGATGGCAGAAAAATAATCCGAACGGATATGCAAAATAATATACTTGTTCAGCTGTATAAGCCATGCTTGTTGCGGCAGCTGAAAAGAGCGCATATAAAATAATTGTTTTTAAGGGTCGGAGGTCGCAAATGACTTTCGGCCCTTTAACATGGAATAAAAAGAGCAGGGATTTAAAACTCCGTAATCGTTTGATTTTGGAGTTTTAAATCCCTGCATTTTTTGTTAATTTTTAAATCAGCATTCGCCTTTAAGAAACTTTTCGAGTCTTGAAAGGCCTTCTATACAGTTTTCCATGCTTGTTGCATAGCTCCATCTTACGTAGTTCGGAGCCGCAAAGCCTGTTCCGGGAACAACGGCAACCTTTGCTTTTTCAAGGAATAAGTCGGCAAAATCGTCCGATGACTTAATTTCCTTGCCGTAGAGCGTTTTACCGATAAGCGCGGAAACGTTCATCATTATATAAAATGCACCGTGCGGTTTTATGCAAGAAACACCGTCAAGACTGTTTATTTTTTCAACCATATAGTCACGGCGTTTTACAAACTCTTTTTTCATCTTTTCAACGCAGTCAAGACCGCCTGTAAGTGCCGCAGCGGCAGCAGCCTGAGCGATTGAGTTCGGGTTTGATGTTGCGTGTGACTGAATGCTTGACATTACCTTTGCAATTTCTTTGTTTGAGGCTGTAAACCCTATTCTCCAGCCCGTCATTGCGTATGTTTTTGAAACGCCGTTGACAACGATTGTAAGGTCTTTTATTTTATCTCCGAGAGAAGCAATACTCGTATGCACACCCTCGTAAATCAAATGCTCGTAAATTTCGTCGGAAACAACGTAAACGTTATGACGAACGGCAACCTCAGCAATAGCGGCAAGCTCTTCTTTTGTGTAAATCATGCCTGTCGGGTTTGAGGGGCTGTTAAGAACGATAGCCTTTGTTTTATCCGTCATCATTGCCTCGTATTCAGCGGCGGTAGCCTTAAAATCGTCCTCCTCACGAGTGAGAAGCTCAACGGGAACACCGTCGGCAATTTTAATCATTTCCGGGTAGCTTACCCAATACGGAGCCGGAACGATTACCTCGTCGCCGGGGTTGCAAATAGCCATAAACGCATTTACAAGGCTGTGCTTTGCTCCGTTTGAAACAACTATCTGTGACGGTTCGTAATCGAGTCCGTTTTCGCGTTTAAATTTATCGCAAACAAGCTTTCTCAGCTCCATTGTGCCTGCTGCCGGGGTATATCTTGTTTTTCCGCATTTAATCGCCTCAACAGCCGCTGCGCAAATATGTTCCGGTGTATCAAAATCAGGCTCGCCTGCACCGAAACCGACAACATCAATCCCCTGCGCCTTCATCTCTTTAAATTTTGAATCAATCGCAAGCGTCGGTGACGGAGATATTGATAAAGCTTTGTTTGATAACATTATAATTCAATCCTTCCTGTTTTGTCGCTCAAAGTAAGGTATGCTTTGTTTTCTGCTTTGTGAAAACAATTTATCCCTCTTATATTGCAAAAAAATACTTACCATTATATAATACTACAAATTCGCACAAAATGCAAGCTGTTTTTGCAAATTTTATTTAAGAATTTTTAAGCATTTGCGGCGTTTATTATATGCAAGTTTTACAATAAAGCGTTATGACTTGTAAATCTCGTCAAGCTTTTCGGATAATTTTCCCGATTTTGCAGCAATGAAATACATATTGTGTATAATCAGTATTACGGGTATTTGCAATAGTTCTTATATCGGCGGCGATAATATAAAATAGTGTGAAACTGATACTTTTATTGAATTAATCAGCATTTCGGGCTATGAAAAAGTGCTTTTTTTGATATTGTGAATTTGTTATAAATATGATACAATTAAAACAGAGGTACTTATTTATTTTTAACATGGGACAGGAGGTCTTCTGAATGAAAAGAATATTATCGACCGCATTGGCTATGCTTATGGCATTTAATATTTTTTCGGCCGACATTACGGTTTTTGCGTCGGGTACGGATATTTCGAGCCTGACAGACTATGCGCCGCCGGAAAAGTATCCGAATGTTATTGACCCGACGCATATCGACGGATTTACTTATCTTTGTATAAACAATAACGCAACTCTTACTTATGATCGATATCCCGAAGAAAAATTGATAAAATGGTATGTTAAGGACGAATATGACGGATTTAAAATCAGCGGTTCACCGTCGCAATTCGGATTTGAAGGATTTGAAATAAGTCCTCCTCGTGACGACAGATACAAGCTTGATTTTGAGGTTGAAAGCGGAAAAACATATGTTATTTCGGCACGCATTAAAAATAACGGCAGCTCGGAAACACCTTATTTCGGTGCGTCGATGAATTCTACGTGGAGCTGGTCAAAGATTATATACACAAACGAGTACGGGAAAGACGGTATGGCTGTCACCGGAAACGATTGGAAAGAGTTTAAGGCGTCAATTACTTTGCCCGATGATTATATTGAAACAGCGGTGCCGTCAAACCTTAGCGGCGGATATTACAAGCGAATTTATTTAGGTCTTGCAAAGAATATGCCGAAGGATACATCTTTCAGCGTTGACGTGTCGAATAAGGATTCGTTTTACGTTGCAGAGGAGCAGCCTTATAACATTTTGCTCGAAACAGACGGCAATACTGTTGTGACAAACAAGAACTCAATTAATCTGTCCTCATGTATTATAAACCAAATAGGTATAAAAGGCGGTCTTGACCAAACAATCAATTGGTATGCCGTTAAGGGTGACAGGAGCGCATTTGAAGACAAGATTACATTCAGCGATAACGGTGACGGCAGTGTAACAGCTAACTTTAACGCATTGCTTGAAAGCGGAGAATATATAATAGCCGCAAAATCGGCAAAATATCCAGAGCTTGTGCGCACTGTTAAAATAGCATATGAGAAAAACAGTCTTGAAGACAAAATAAACGCAATTCCCAACAACTTAATCCCTAATGCATCTTCGGGTCACGGCGGAGAGTATCTTCAGAGAAACTGCGTTCCGATTACCTGGGACGGCACGCAAAACGAAAACGGCAAGAATTTTAACAGATTTGAGTACACAGGCTCAAGTAATCTTGTTCCCGATACAAAAAGCGGACATTTCGGTGCATTTGAGCTTAACGCACCGGCAAAACCTCTCGGATTTGTGGGTGAAGCCGGTAAGACATACGTGTTCGGCGCAAGAGTCAGAAAATATGGCACGAGCAGTACGGCTGCATTCGGTATCGCAATGAACGATACATGGGACCCTGCACATGTAATTACATCAAACACCTACGGGAAAGCAGGTATGACATTAACGTCCGAATGGCAGGATTTTAAAGATACACTTACGCTCCCGGCTACATACAACAATAATGCTCTCGGTATATACTCGAATGCCGTTTACTGCGGACTGCCGACAGGTTCTTTGCCGGGCAGCGGTTTTGATATTGATGTATGCGACAAGGATTCGATTTATTTTGCAGAGGAGGTACCGTATTGCGTACTTCTTAAATGTGAAAAGAAGGACACAATAAATGTCGGTGACGAATTTGACATCAGTGCCGAGGTTGTAAATCAGCTCGGTATAAAGGGTACGCTTGCCCAGGATATAAAATGGTACTGTCTTAATAATGAAAGAACAGAGGCAATACCGGGCGTTATTATCACAAAAACGCAAAACGGAGCGCACGTTAAAGTCGAAAGTATACAAAATGCGGACAATATGATTATTGTTGCCGCAAACGATACATACGGGCTTGTAAGCTCAATCGGTCTTTCAAAGGACAGTCATAAGACGATTTACGTGTCAAATGACGGAGATGACGCAAATTCCGGTACTTATGCAAATCCGCTCAAAACAATTTCGGGAGCGAAGAATAAAGTAAATGCGCTTAAAGCGTCCGACCCCGATTCGTCATATGATGTTGTATTCAGAGGAGGAGAATATAAGTTTGACAGCACGATAAGCTTCTCATCAGCGGACAGCGCAAATGACGGATACAGCGTAATATACCGTGCCGAACAGGGAGAAAAGGTTATTTTCAGCGGTGCGGCAAGTCTTGATATTACAGCGGCGAAAAAGGTGACCGATGAGACTGTTTTGTCAAGACTTAAAGAAAACGTTCGGGACAAGGTTTACGAAATTGATTTAAACACTCAAAATCTTCCGTATGCGCTGTCGGAACTTGAAGCAGAGCCGTCCGCACAGCAGCTTTGCGGATATTGGGAGTATCCGGCGCTTTATTTGGGAGGCAATGAACAGCCGCTTTCGGAGTGGCCGAACGGCAGAGCAAACTATACAACATGGAAATTTAAATCAAGCTCATCATTCGGTTATTCAGAGAACGACCCGAGCCGTTGGAGTGCGGCAAAGGATTGGTGGGTCGGCGGATATCTTATGTGGGATTATCAATATGTAAGACTTCCGGGCGATTCCGTCGATACGAGCGGTAAAACGATAAACGTTAAAACGGACAGCAACTTCTATATGAAAGAAGGCAGATCGGATATAACTCACCGCTATAAAGTGTTTAATCTCCTTGAAGAAATAGATGTTCCGGGAGAATGGTATATCGACAAAAACTCAATGAAGCTTTACTACTATATGCCGCACAATGACGGCGAAAAGCTTGAGTTATCCATGCTTATAAGTTCTATGCTTGAGCTGCGAAATCTTAAAAATGTGACATTTAAAAACATAGAGTTTACAAAAACAAGAGGCAATGCCGTTACTATGACGGACAGCGAAAACGTAAACTTTAAAGGCTGTACGTTTACGGATATCGGCGTTGATGCCATTAAAATGACAGGTTCGGTTTATGCCGAAACAGACAGGGATTATTGGCAGCGTCAGTTTATAGACGCCGCTTACAACTGCGAAATATCGGATTGTATTTTCTATAACATAGGCGGTCATGCAGCTGTGCTTGACGGCGGAAATGTTGACACGCTCGCAAAAGGAAACAACGTTATCAAAAACTGTATATTAAGCCGCATTTCCGATAAGATATGCAACTATGACGCAATACTCGTAAAAGGCTGCGGAAATTCCGTTTTAAACAACAGCATAAGCCGTACCGCATTTCAGGCGATAAGACATTACGGAAACGATCACACAATAGCCTATAACGAATTTTACAACGCACGTCAGGAATCGGACGATACGGGCATTATTTACTGCGGAAGAAATACGCTTCAGCGCGGAAGTGTTATATCCCACAACTACATACACGATGTTTTAAGTACTCAAAAGCTTAACTTTAAGCATATTCCGGCTATTTACTGGGATGACGGTCAGTCGGGTATAACGGCGGAGAAAAATATTATCGTAAATGCGGAAATGGACATTTACACAAACGGCGTTGATAATAATTTCAGCAATAATATTTCCGTAAAACTCAGTCAAAAGCACTGGTACTTTAAACAGCAGTCATTTGCGAACGTTGCGGCAAGCAATACAAATACCGAACAAAAAACATTTGGCGGACACATTGCAAATGAACAGCTTTATTACAGCACATATCCGAATCTTAGCAAAATAACAAGCTCGGATTTGTACGGAGGCTGGCTTGGAAACAACAGCCTTTACAAGCTGAATGTTATTAAGAATAACTTGTCGGTGGACGGTGGAAACAACACTATAAGCAATGCTACATCATCGGGCAACAGCAACGTTACAAACAACAAGGAGGAAAGCTCGTATGACGTATTTGTTAATCCGTCGAACGGCGATTACAGAGTTAAAAATTCGTCTAAATACGGCTCTCTCGGCGTTTTAAACGAGGATTTTGACATTAATTCGATTGGAATTATAAGCGGTAACAGCTTGCCTGCGCAAAGCCTTACTCTTACAGCGCCGTATAACGGTGAGGTTGTGGATTCGGCAAACATTCACTTTGTATGGAACGATATTGCATATGCGACAAAGTACATAGTAGAGGTTTCCGATAACAGTAACTTTTCAAACATTGTCGCAAGTCAGGAGTGCTATTACAATTATGCCGATATAACCCTCCCGAAAGCAGACGGAACAAGGTATTATTGGAGAGTAACCGCAAAGAATACGTCAAACGATTTCGGCGGAGAGGTGCAAAGTGGGGTCTACGGCTTCGACTGCGGCGAAAAAATATCGGTATCGGCAATTGTTCAGAGCGATAATACGATTGATTTGAAGATTACCAACAACTACTATTCAAACGGCATAGACGCATTTGTTGCGGTTGCGGAGTACGACGCTGACAAAAATCTTGTAAATGCACAGAGCTATCAAAAAACGCTTGCGCTTTCGAGTCAGCTTTCGTTTACGGGTAAAAAACCTGAAATTACAAATCCCGAAAAAACGAAAACAGTTAAGCTTTTTATATGGGATATGAATTATTCACCGCTTAAGAAGGCAACAATAATTAAATAAATTCAGGGGCAGTAAAGCAAAATCCGCTTTACTGCCCCGTTTTTCAAATCTTAAGTATTCTCTTAACTATTCCCGACAACGATTTGGGCAGCTTATAGACCACAATTTTCATAAAACACCATTCCTTTCTATCTTTGCTTTGACAAGCATAAATACGCCATTGCCGCCAAAACCGCAGCGGCTAAAAATGCAACAAATCCGGACGGGAGAAATAGCCCTATAACCGTTCCGAGACTGAATCCGAGCACAAGCGTGCAGCAGTTTTTGCATACGGCGGCGGACATATTAATTCCCGACATCAGCTTTTCGCCAATCATATGTACTCTCCCTTCCCGAGGCTTACTGCCTCATCTGTTTGTATACTATGACGTATCGGTACTTTTTGTGAACAAAAAATATCTGCCCGCACCTTTTAATACAAGGCACGGGCAGAGTAATTATTCTTTCGGCATTATGTAGTATATATCCGTTATTTCGCCGTCAACTGCTTTGCAGAAAACATATCCCGGATAAAATTCACCGTCGTAATATTCGTTTGTTTTGCTCCACAAATAGCTGTCATTATCGTCTATACATCCCTGTGGAATATATACGGCGTCAATATCGGCATATTTTCCTTTATAAATCATATCACCGTCGGTAACATCAAGCACAAATACATTAATGTTATTCGGGTCTGTATTAAATTGTATCGAGTCAGCGGATACATATTCGCCGTTTTGATTTTTGGAAATATCCGCAATCTCCATGGAGTACTCCGATTTTTTTACCGGTATTCCGAAGTATGTATAAATGCTTGTGTTCTTATTCCACAAATCAAGCGTTGCCAAACCGCCGTTTTTGTTTTTCGGATATGATGATAAGAATTCTTCAGCTTTTTCAAGCGTAATTCTTTTGTTACGGTCAAAGAGTGACTGCGGTGAGAAAACAAGCGCAGACATTAAAATGCTTTGCTTTTTGCTTATTCCGTTTACAAGCAGATCGCCCTTTAAAAGCTTGTTCGGTTCGTTATAGCCTTTGAATGCGGTGTTTTCATCAGTCGTGAATTTTTCCTGCATAACGTTCGGGTTTGCCGTCAGAAGTGATATTACGTCCTTTACCTGCATATTCTCATCGGTTACGGCTGTATGGTAGTCAAACACCGAAAAATGAGTGTCACAGCTCAAATCACCGTCGGCAAGTCCGCTTAAAATAATTGCAAATCTATATTCCCCGGTATTGGGACTTTTATCCGCAAGAATAACGTTATATGCTTTTTCGTTTGTCAAATCGTCCGATTGTGCGCTTTTAATATCGCTTGATAAATAGTTGTCTACATCATTCCAATCTCCCTCGCGCATAGCGCACAAGCTTATCATAGCTGCATTTTCGCTCAGCTTTTCCGACTGAAATCTGTTGCCGGAATAAACGGCCCCCGATTTGTAAACGGAATTAACCGTACGGATGCTTGTAATCTGGTTTTTTGAATTTAAATCATACGTTGCAATTCTGTCATTGATATCATTTAGAGTGTATTCGGATTTATATGCAATGCTCATTGCTTTTTCATAGCTTTCAGCCGCAGAAACGGTATATCCCGTTCTTTCCCCGTTTTTCGTTATAAGTCTTATCATATAATCGTCATCGGAATTTCTCCATACCTTATCAATAATTCCGTAGTTCTTTTCGTCACTGTCAATTTCGGAAATATCCACAATATTGTTTTCGGCATCTGCCGCAAATATCAGATTGTACATCGGTACGGATTGTGAAACGGCACTCGGAAGAAAATATTCTTTTCCGTTAATCGTTACATTTTTACCGTTTTCTGCATATGAATAATCACTTATTTTTGCCTCAAAGGGTGTGTTTATGCAAATTATTGCGTTTTTTGACTGTACAAAATCTTCGGCTGTGTTATAATAAAGCGTCAAAATATCGCCGGCCGCTATATCTCCAATGCTTGCGGGCGCATCGTCCTTTATAAGCTTATAGCTGTGATAATCATCAAGGTACAGCGTAACGGACGGTGAATTGTCAAAATATATTTTGGCGAGTGAGCCTTGTATTTGTACTTTGCTTACCCTTGCGGTTACGGGACACTTTAATTTTACCGTATCGTATTTGCCCGTAAAATATGTATCCTCAAGCGTGACCTCGCTCGCACTGCTTATATACTTGCTTAAATCTGCATATTTTATGTAATAATCGTTTATATAAACGGAAAAAGCTTCGCTTAGCTTATAGATTTTTGAATTTGATGCGGTTAAGGTGTTATTTTGCACTTCCGCAATATCGGCAGCCTTTAACGTTACGGAGTGCGGTTTGCTGAGGTAAAGCTGCTCGGAGTGAATAAATTCCGATGGTTCTGGCACAGAGTACGGCTTATTGTTTTTATCTATGGCAAAAAATCTTAACGATTCGCCCGACGGAGTGTTAAATTTAATCGGTTCATTGCCGACCTGCCGTACGTCCGTCATACGTTCTCCCGAATATGCGGCTGCATACAATTTCGGTGTTTCAAAAATTGGGAAGTTATATTTGACAAACACCTTGTCTGTGCCGTTATATTCAAATTTGACAGCGTTTGAGTCTTTATATTGCTTGTTAAACTTCTCCTGGGCAATGATTGTCGGAATATAGCAAACATCAGTCACATTACCCTTGTAAAGCTTTAAAACGGCATAGTTTTTAAAATCGTTTTCATAAGAGCGCGTCATGTCGTCCAAGCTTGATTCAGATACGGTTTTATTTGCGCAGTTGAATTTAAATACGCGGCAGTCTACGTCCGCCCTGAGGCACATCTCATATTTCTCTCCTTGCGGCAGCTCATATCCTATTGTTATAAAACCGTTTCCCGAGTCCTGTATTTCTCCGAACAAAACACCCGAATCCTCATAATAATCCCATTCGGGAACGCCGGAGTGAATGTTGATTCCGAATGAGGAAAAATGATCGGCGGCATCGCTTGATTTTATTCCACGCCATGTTATTGCCGGCAGAGAAATTACCGAGTTAATAATAATATCGCCGTTAATGCTTTTTGAATACGAAACAATATCTCCGACAGAATATTCCGATGCGTTAACAACCGTCGCACGGTTGTGTCTGTCGGTCAGTGTCAGCTCCCCGTTTTTGTTTTGCGATATTATTCCGAACGAATCACTTCTTAAAATATTGTTATTTTCACCCGTCAAAGCAAGAAGAACTACGGAGCCGTCCTCATTTAGCAAATCTCCGCTGTATACAAAAGAATACTGCTTTTGGTCGCAAAAATCTTTATATGACAAGGTTTTTGCCGTATTGCCGATGAGATTTAGTATTTTTGTGTTTTCGCCTATTTTAACCGAGCCGAAGGAGCTTGTTTTTTTATTGAACACTCTGCCCCCGAAACGGCGGGAAAGTTCTTCTTTGATACTTGTCAGCTTATCTCCGTCCGATGTATAATTTACAAGACTGCCGTTTTTCATATGAAGTACAAGGTCGATTAATTCTCCGTTATCGCACACGAACGTTTTATTTTCTCCGTCAAACGTGACCATATTAACCCTTGCAATGGGTATTTCTCCGTCCGTATCAGTTTGCGCACTGTCAAATACGGCGTAATTGCTGCTTTGATAATCGGGAGACGCTTTTGCAATTTTTCCGTTTTTATCGAGCGTAAAAATATAACGCGTATCAGAACTTAAATAGTCCACGTAGTCGCAAAACGTATATTCTTTGCCGTTTATGGTGCAGGTATCGAAATCAATCGACTCCGGCTGTCCGCATACCGTGTTTGTGCTGATTTCAAATCGGACATTATCTGCGTAATTTAAGTGTTCGTCATTATAGTACACCGTGAATACGCTGTTGTGTGTCAAATCCGAAAGCGATGCCGTTTTTCCGTCCTTAAAATATGATATGTCGGCATATTTTGGTATGGTGTACCGAGTTGTTACGTAGCGGGTATACTCCCTGTCGGAAAATGTAATTATTGTGCTTTTTGTTTTGTATTCCACCGTGTCGATTATTCCTGTAAAGCTATATTCCTCGTCGACATATGCAGATACCGAAACCGAGAAGCAGCTGAGAAAAATGTTCAGGCACAGCAGAATACACAGATTCTTTTTCATAATGTACCTCCTTTGTCTTATTAAATTATTAATTGTATTATATACCAAAAACATTTAAATGTCAATATAAAATAAAAAAAGGGGATGTTAAAAAACTCCGCAGCGCAAGAAAAGAAACAAAAACACATATTGCAGGTATTACAAATTGTAGTTAGGTTTAGATTAAAATCAGAAAACTTGATTTTTCATAGAATTATTTCTTTTCTTACTATCAACAAACCTCGCCTTTCGGCGTATACATATGCGCCTTCCGGCATCCCAAAACCAAAGTTTTAGCTCAGTTTGTTGATTCCAAAGCTTTTTTCTATTCCCCGGAAAAAAATAAGGCTGTTTAAAAAGTCGATTGACTTTTAAACAGCCTCTTTTGGAGCGGAAGACGAGATTCGAACTCGCGACGTTCACCTTGGCAAGGTGACGCTCTACCACTGAGCCACTCCC
>CAKSPW010000003.1 GCA_934486495.1 uncultured Clostridia bacterium | reverse complement strand
TATTATAACATATGGCATATAAAAATGGGATAATAAGTTGCAACGAGGCATTAAGATTGTATAAAGATAATGTTAATTCATATATAAATTCTTAATGAGTTCGCCCCATTTCAAACCATCGTGCGTCCCGTTTGATACACAATGCTTCAATTCATATTTCAGTATGTACTTTTAAATAGTAGTCTGTTAGCGATAGCAGACCTCTTTTCTTTAATCTGTCTGATAGCAAATTTAATATATCTTGTCTTGCAAATTTACTGATACCCTTTTCCGTTTGTCCTCTCATATCGCACATTGACAAATTCATAGATTTTGAGTAACTATCTGAGATACTGATAGTGAGAACACTACAAATTGTTCCGTTCTTCCCGCTTTAGCATTAGCAAACTTTCACCCCAGAGCATTGATATGCCCGTCATACTGAAGAAACGGGTGTACTCGCATTTGCGGGTACACCCGTTTTCATATCCGAAAACTTATCTTTTCTTAAAAATCCGTATTCATCAGTGCATCATCATTATCGGCACGGAATTTGCGAAGAGCAACATACATTATTGCCGTTGACAAAAGCACCGAAACATACGTATCGAGCGAATAGCCCAGCATAGCCAAAACCGCGAACAAAAACGCTGCTGCCGTTTTCGCATAAACACCGAGCTTTATAAGCAACATAATCGGCAGTCTGATACGCATAATCATACATATTACATTTGCAATCGTACCGACAAACATTGCGCTTACGATATACGAAACGTAGAATACGGCATACATCATTATATCGGTTACGCCGACTAAAATGTACATATACCTTTTCAGATTAGACAAATCATTCTTCGTAAAGCTAAATCCTTTACCCGAAAAATCAAACTCATTATAACTAAACTGTGCCGTTTGCACGTTTGTTTTCAATATAATTTTATCCCTGTCAAGAAGCATTCCCGTATATGCGTCACCGAAATCCTCCTCGCTTACCGATTTTTCGTTTGTAGCGTATATTTTAATACCGGCATAATCAAAATCAAATGTTGAATCTATCGTCATGCCGTCCTGTGTTACGGTAAATTCCGGCAGCTCGCTCATAAATCCCGAAAAGATTTTAGTTGCTATGCGAGCGGTGGGAACGATTATCGAACCTATACTGCAAATGAGTAAAATCACCGCAATATACGCAAGCACATCTCCCGTCGTTCTTTTTTTGAAATCAACATAGTTATTTGCGTTAAACGCCCTGCAAATATCTTTAAAAATCATTTTAATCCTCTTCCTATGCAATAAATGAGAAATACAATATAACCGCTATGCCGAGTATAATTCTATAATATCCAAACGGCTTGAAATTATGCTTTCTCACATAATTCATCAGGAATTTTATCGACAGCATTGATACTATGTATGCTATTATCATTCCGGTTATAAGCACAGTCGCATCGCCGAGGCTCATCGCAAGACCGTATTTGACTATTTTCAGCAAACTTACACCGAACATTACCGGTATAGCCATAAAGAACGAAAATTCAGCGGCAACGCTTCTTGAACAGCCGATTATAATCGCACCGAGAATTGTAGCTCCGGAGCGTGATGTTCCGGGAATAATCGACAAAACCTGAAACATTCCAATCAGCAATGCGGTTTTATACGTCATTTCGTTCATGGACGATATTTTCGGCTTTCTTGACCTGCTTTCTATAAGTATGAACGCAAAACCGTAAACAATCAGCATCGCCGAAACGACAAGCCAGTTTTCAAAGGACTCCATATATTTATCGAGAATGAGTCCGATAACCGCCGCTGGAACACAACCTGCTATGACCTTAAACCACATCTGCCATGTATCCGTCTTTTCCTTTTTCGTCTTTTTCGGAGAAAACGGATTAAGCTTGTGAAAATACAGTGTAACCACGGCAAGTATTGCACCGAGCTGTATAACATACAAGTACAAATCCGACGACGTGAAGCAGTCTTTGTTTTTTATAATCTCGTTTACAAGTATCATATGCCCGGTAGAGCTTATGGGCAACCACTCCGTAAACCCCTCAACAATACCGAGTATAACAGTTTTAATCATTTCCGCCAGCATTTAGTTTCCCCCGATAACCGATTTAATAATTTCTACGCACTTATCCTCGCCAAGCACCGCCGAGTTAAGACACAAATCGTAATTTTTCATAACGCCCCATTCGCTGTTTGTATAATAATCGTAATACGAGCGTCTGCGCTTTTCGGTTTTGATAACCTTCTCCTTTGCCTGCTGACTCGTAAGATTGTATTTTTCCATAACCCTCTCTATCTTGTATTCGGGATCTGCATAAATAAATACGCTGAGCACGGGCATTTCAGCCGTTTTAAGAACGTAATCGGCACATCTTCCGACAAATACGCACGGTGATTTCATTGCCTTTTCCTTTATTATATCCGACTGCGTTAAAAAGAGCTTATCGTTTATCGGCAAATCGTAATAAACCGGACCTCCGAGCGTACCTACGGTATAATTTCCCATAGCGATAGAGTACAAAAAGCTCGATTTTGCGTTTTCATCAAGTTTTTTTACCGTTTCCTCACTGAAATTACCCTTCTTTGCCGCAAGCTCAACGAGCTCCTTGTCATAAAATTCATATCCGAGTTCTTCGGCAAGTCTTTTACCTATATTGAAGCCGCCGCTTCCGAAATGCCTGCCTATAACAATTGATTTCTTTGCCATGATAAATTACCTCTTTTCATAATTTTTAATAATTTCCTCTCCGCTTATCATTTTTTCATAAATGACTTTTTGCGAATTTACCTTTTGAACATATTCCCTCGTTTCCTTAAACGGTATGTACTTAAGATTAATTCCGTCGGACGAATATTCTTTGTTTTTAAGCCACTTATCCACATTTCCCGGGCCACCGTTGTATGCCGCAAGCGCAACGTCAATATTCCCGTCGTAGTATTTTATCAAATACGACAGATAATAACACCCGAGCCGTATATTATCCTTTGGATTCATAAGCTCTATGCTTTCACGCTTTACATCAAGCCTTTTGCATACCCAATCCGCCGTTTCATCCGTCAGCTGCATAAGTCCGCTTGCCTTGCCCGAATGAGCGTCATGCACAAAATTGCTTTCCGTCTTAATAACCGCCATAACGAGTGCCTCATCAAGATTATATTCGTTTGAATACTTTACTATGATATCCTGATAATCAAAAGGATATAACAGGTTTTTACACGTTATAACACCTATTCTGACCGCAAACGCCATAAGAATAACGATAATAACAAGCTTTATAATGCCATGTCTTTTTTTCTTTCTTCTTCTAATTTTAAACAAACCCCCTCAATCTGCCGTCTAAGCTCTTCTTTTCCATTATTATTATACAATATATAATCGCAATTTTCAATATAAAAGTTATCAACTTTTTGTGAATTAATTCTGTTTTCGGCGTCCTCTCTTGAAATTCCGTCACGGCTTACTATCCTGTTTACCCTTATCTCACGCTCCGCCAAAACTCCTATCATGCGCCTGCACTTATCCGACACTCCGCTCTCTATAAGCACCGCACCGTCTATTCCGACAATTTCGCATTCAGAAAGCTCCGCCTGCCGATATATTTCCTCGAGTATATACTTATGCGTTATTTCGTTTAACCGCTTGAGCATCTCCTGCGATGAAAAAACGATTTTCCCCAACGCCTTTCTGCAAAGCGAACCGTCTGCTAAAAGTATTCTCACGCCGAATTCGTCCGTAAGCTCTCTTAGGCATTCGCTCCCGACCGCCGTAACCTCTCTTGAAATAATATCACAATCTATAACCGTATAGCCTCTTTCCCTCAAAATATCCGAAGCCGTCGTTTTGCCGCAGCCGCTGCCGCCCGTTATACCGAAAAGAAATTTATTTTGCGTCATACCAGCTTCTGCCCTCCGCCATTTCAACCTTGAGCGGAACGCTGAGCGCCGCCGCACCCTCCATTTCCTCTCTCAATAATTTTTTTGCACTTTCAAGCTCGTTTTTCGGAAGCTCCAAAATAAGCTCGTCATGAACCTGCATAATAAGCTTCGCTTTAAGCTTTTCCTTTTTCAGTCTGTCGTGAACACGAATCATAGCTATTTTTATAATATCCGCCGCCGTACCCTGAATAGGCGCATTTGAAGCGGCACGTTCACCGAACGAGCGTATGTTGTAATTCGGAGACTTAAGCTCCGGTAAATATCTCATTCTGCCGAACAGAGTTTTAACATATCCGTATTTTTTCGCATTTTCTCTTGTTGTTTCCATGAAATCATGAACACCGCTGTATTTTTCCCAATACTGACTTATATAGCTTTTAGCCTCTTTGACCGAAATTTTAAGGTCCTGCGCCAAACTGAACTCGCCCATTCCGTAAACTATACCGAAATTGACTGTTTTGGCAAAGCTTCTTTGTTCGGGAGTAACCTCGCAAAGCGGAACGTCAAACACCTGCGACGCCGTCACGGCATGAACGTCCTCACCATTTATAAATGCATTTTTCATAACGGTATCATCCGACATATGCGCAAGTATTCTAAGCTCTATCTGCGAATAATCCGCATCAAGCAAAATATTGTCATCGCTCGACGCTATAAACATTTTTCTGAGTTCTCTGCCAAGCTCCGTTCTTACAGGTATATTTTGAAGATTAGGCTCTGCCGAGCTTAAGCGTCCCGTAACCGTTACCGTCTGATTAAATACCGTATGAATTTTTCCCGTAGCTTTGTCGGCAACAGCTAAAAGTCCGTCACAATACGTTGATTTCAGCTTCATAAGCTGTCTGTACTTTAAAATCAGCTCTGTAACCGGGTGCTTACCTCGCAGCTTTTCGAGTACCTCCGCACCTGTTGCATAGCCTGTTTTCGTTTTCTTTGCCGGCTTTAACCCAAGCTTTTCAAAAAGCACCACACCCAGCTGTTTCGGAGAGTTTATGTTAAATTCCTCACCGCAAAGCTCATATATTTCTTCCTTTATTTTATCCGCACTTTCGGAAAGATAATTTCCGAATCTGCAAAGTTCTCCGGTATCGACCTTAAATCCCTCGTATTCCATATCCGCAAGAACGGAAACAAGAGGCATTTCCATGTCGCTGAAAAGTTTCATAAGTCCCTTTTCCTCAAGACGCTTTTCTATCTCCTTCCACAACGGAATAATCGAAAACGCACACTTTGCAAGCGTGTCGTTCTCGGGGACATCATCAAAAAGACTCATCTGCACATTTGCTTCGGTTTGCGGCGGCTCAACGCCAAGCATTTCATCAAGAAGCCCGAAAATCGTATAGCTGCTCTTTGACGGATTTATAAGATAAGCGCCTATTTCAATATCTGCCTTAAGATTTTTAATCTCGACTTTATTTTTCAGCTTAACAAGATGCTCCTTACAGTCAAACATATATTTTGGTATGGTTTCATTTTCAAGAACGGGAGAAATCTTTTCGATAATTTCTTTCTCACTGCCCTTTGCCCAAAAAACATCGTTTCCCGAGCATATGCACGCACCGACCAATTCTCCGCCGTCAAATTCAAGCGTACAGGCACACTCCCTGATGTTTTCGGGAATATCGACGCATATTACCATTTTATCAAAAAATGTTTTGTTCTTTCCGTTTGATGCTCCGAGCTTTTTTATAAACGAATTAAGACCGAGTCTTTCCAAAACGGCAATAAACTCTTTCTTTTCCGCAAGCGCACCGAAATCAAACGTACAGTCCTCACTGTTAAAATCAATAGGCACCTTAGTGCAGATTGTCGCAAGCGTTTTACTCATAAATGCCGACTCTTTCCCCGCCTTTAGCTTTTCAAGCGCCGCACCCTTAATACCCGATGCGTCAAGATTTTCATAAAGCGCTTCTATGCTGTGAAATTCACCGATATACTTCATTGCGCCCTTTTCGCCTATACCCTTAACGCCGGGTATGTTATCGGACTGGTCGCCCATAAGCGCCTTTATATCTATAAATTCCGACGGCGTAACACCGTAACGTTCCCTGACCTCATCAATTCCGTAACAAACCGTTTCGCTCTCGCCCGAACGTGAAACAGTTAAAATAACATTCGTATTTTCGCTTACAAGCTGTAAATCGTCCTTATCACCCGTTGCGATAAGGCATTTTATACCGCTCCGGTCGCAAATTCTTGAAACCGTGCCTATTATATCGTCCGCTTCATAGCCCTCAATTTCCAAAACCGGTATATCCATGCTCTTTAGAATTTCCCTTGCAATCGGCATTTGTGCCTTTAAATCATCCGGCATTGGACGTCTGCCTGCCTTATACTCGGCATACATTTTATGACGAAAAGTCGGTGCCTTTAAGTCAAACGCACCGCATACGTAATCGGGTTTTTCGTCATTTATAAGCTTAAAAAGTATATTTAAAAAGCCGTAAATCGCCCCCGTCGGTGTTCCGTCGGGCGCCGATAAGTATTTTTTTATTCCGTAAAATGCTCTGTTAATAATGCTGTTTGAGTCTAATATAAGCAATTTTTTCATTAATTCTGTCTCCTCAAATATTTTCAATCTGCCAATCTATCGGAGCTTTGCCGAGATTTTTCAGAATTTCGTTTGTTTTAGCAAAGTGACCGCAGCCGAAAAAACCTCTTGACGCCGAAAGCGGACTCGGATGAACGGTTTTAAGCACAAAATGCTGTTTGCCGGTAATAATTTTCTCCTTCTCCTTTGCATTATTCCCCCATAAAAGAAAAATAACCGGATCTTCTCTTTGGCTCAGCTTTTCTATAACAAAGTCGGTAAATATTTCCCAGCCTTTATTTCTGTGCGAATTTGCCAAGCCGTCACGTACGGTAAGCGATGTATTCAAAAGCAAAACACCCTGCCTTGCCCATTTTTCAAGATAGCCGTTATTTGGAATAAAACACCCGAGTTCGGCATTGAGCTCCTTATACATATTCAGCAGCGACGGCGGAATTGCAACGCCCTTTTGTACCGAAAACGCAAGTCCGTGCGCCTGATTTTCACCGTGATAAGGGTCCTGACCGAGAATAACGGCTTTACACTCTGCATACGATGTCAGCTTAAGAGCATTAAATATATCGTACATATCCGGATGAATTTTATGATGAGAATACTCCTCCTTTAAAAACATCCTAAGCTTTTTGTAATAATCCTTCTCAAACTCGCCCGAAAGCAGCGCATCCCAATCATTTCCTATATGAACCATATCGATTACAACTCCTCTGCGCCCACGGCGCAAATATATTCCTATGCATATTGTACCACAAAAGCACGTTTGTGTCAATTTATTTTTAATAATTTAACGTAGATTAAAAAAACTCTTGACAAACAAATAAAAATGTTGTATAATGTGTAAAGTGATATAGCTTTACAGCTTCTAAAAAAATATTTGGAGTGAAGCTGATGGAAAAAAATCTTAATATCAGTATGCTTATGGACTTCTACGGACAGCTCCTGACCGAAAAACAGCGCATGGCACTCGATTATTATTATAATGATGATTTGTCGCTGGGCGAAATTGCCGATGAGCTCGGTATAAGCCGTCAGGGCGTTCGGGATTTTATAAAACGCGGTGAAAAACAGCTTGAGGAATTTGAAAAAAAGCTTTCCTTGGCAGGCAAATTTATAAGCATTAAAGAAAAAATATCGGAGATTGAAAATCTTGCGGACGATATAGAGAAAAAATCAGGTAAAAATAAAGAGCTTGAGCGGCTGAAAAACCTTATCGAATCGGTTTTGCGGCAGCTGTAAAGGGATGGTGAATATAAGTGGCATTTGAAAGTCTCGGCGAAAAGCTGCAAGGCGTATTTAAAAAGCTGCGCGGCGGCGCAAAGCTTACTGAAAAAGATATAAAAGACGCAATGCGTGAGGTTAAGCTTGCACTTCTTGAGGCGGATGTTAACTTCAAGGTTGTTAAGCATTTTGTAAATTCGGTGTCGGAAAAGGCTGTCGGTCAAGAGGTTATGGAATCTCTCACACCCGGTCAGCAGATAGTTAAAATAGTAAACGATGAGCTTACAGCGCTTATGGGCGGTGAGTGCTCACGTCTTGAATTTGAAAACAAGCCTCCGACAGTATTTATGCTGTGCGGTCTTCAGGGTGCAGGTAAAACAACGGCGTGCGGAAAGCTTGCAAAGCATCTTATAAAATCATCCGGAAAGCGACCGCTTCTCGTTGCCGCCGACGTTTACAGACCGGCAGCCGTTAAGCAGCTTGAGGTTTTGGGCGAGCAGGTAAAAGCGGCAGTGTTCTCAATGGGAACTGATGTCAGTCCTGTCGAGATTGCAAAAAAAGCTGTTGAACACGCCAAAATACACGGTAACGACCCTGTTATTATAGATACAGCCGGCAGACTTCAAATTGATGAGGCTCTTATGCAGGAGCTTAAAGAGATAAAAGATGCCGTAAATCCTAAAGAAATACTTCTTGTGGTCGATGCAATGACCGGTCAGGATGCGGTAAACGTTGCAGATACGTTTAATAAAGACCTTGATATTACAGGCGTAATACTTTCAAAGCTTGACGGCGATACACGAGGCGGTGCGGCACTTTCGGTAAAGCACATAACCGGGAAGCCGATAAAGCTTGCCTCTGTCGGAGAAAAGCTTGGCGATTTGGAGCCGTTTTATCCCGACAGAATGGCATCGAGAATACTCGGCATGGGCGACGTGCTCACGCTTATAGACAAAGCGCAAGAAGCTATTGACGAAAAAAAAGCAGCCGAGCTTGAACAGAAAATCAAGGACAGGTCGTTTGACCTTGACGATTTTCTTCAGCAGTTTAAGCAAATAAGAAAAATGGGTTCAATCGCTCAAATAATGGGTATGCTCCCCGGAGTTGATAAAAAACTTATAGAGCAGGTTGACACCGAGGAAAACGAAAAGCGTCTGCGCCACACGGAAGCCATTATTCAGTCAATGACTCTCGAAGAACGCAGAAAACCGCAAATCATAGGTGCGAACAGAAAGATAAGAATTGCAAAAGGCAGCGGAACACGTGTGCAGGATGTAAATCAGCTTTTAAAGCAATTTGCCGAAATGCAAAAGGTTATGAAACAGTTCTCAAGCCCGAAACAGCAAAAAATGCTGAAAAAGCTCAGAAAAATGCGCTGATTATGAATTTAATTCATTCAGGATATATCATCACTTTAAGGAGGTGAAACAAATGGCAGTAAAAATCAGACTTAGAAGAATGGGTGCTAAAAAGAGTCCGTTTTACAGAGTAGTTGTTGCAGATTCAAGATATCCGCGTGACGGAAGATTTATCGAAGAAATCGGAACATACAACCCTATGACAGACCCCGGAACAATCAACATTGACGCTGAAAAGGCAAAGAAATGGATTGGCAACGGCGCTCAGCCGACAGATACAGTAAAGGCTCTTTTGAAGAAAGCTAATATTCTTTAATCGCCTTTTTACGGAGGGATTATCATGAAACAGGTTTTAGAGATAATTGCAAAATCGCTTGTTGACCATCCTGAAGCTGTAAGCATAAACGAGGTTGTCGGTGACGACTCTGTTACTCTCGAGCTGAGAGTTGACGAAAGCGACATGGGTAAGGTTATCGGCAAGCAGGGCAGAATTGCCAAGGCTATCAGAACCGTTGTTAAGGCGGCTGCAAGCCGTGAAAACAAGCACGTTGTTGTAGAAATAATATAACGACAATAATTCTGAGAAAATCCGCCGAAACTGCGGATTTTTTTCTTAAACGGAGGTAGAGCGATATGTCAAAGCTTGAAGTTGGAAAAATAATTAATACACACGGCTTGCGCGGAGAAGTGAAGGTTATTCCGTGGACTGACACTCCCGAGGCCTTTGAAAGCATTAAAACCGTATACGCCGCCGACCGCCGGGGCGAAACGGAGCTTCATGCGGTCGGTATCAAGTATCAAAAAAACAACATAATAGTCAAATTCGATGAAATAAATTCAATCGAAGAAGCCGAGCTTTATAAAAATTGCGTGCTAAGCGCAAACAGAAGCGAGCTTCCTCCGCTTGAGGACGGAAGATACTATATAGTCGACCTTATAGGCTGTGCGGTATTTGACGAAAACGGCGAAAAATTCGGCACTTTGTCGGATGTGTTTCCGGCAGGCGGCAGAGATGTATACGAAATAAAGCGTGACGATGCAAAGCCGCTTTTGCTTTCGGTAAGTGATGAAACCGTTAAAAGCGTTGACACCGATAACAAAAAAATCGTCGTTTGCATACCCGAAGAATGGGAAGATTGATTTTATATGACGGAAAGGCTGTGAAACTCTTTGCTTACATTTCATATTTTAACTCTTTTTCCCGATATGATGCGCTCCGCTCTCGGAGAGAGTATTATAGGTCGTGCCGAAAAAAACGGACTTATTTCGCTTGAATTTATAAATATACGTGATTTTGCGTTTAATAAGCACAGGAAAACAGATTTATACCCATACGGCGGAGGCATGGGCATGGTTATGACTCCCGAGCCGATTTACAAGGCATGGGAAAGCGTATGCGAGAAAATCGGAAAACGTCCGTATACGATTTATATGTCGCCGCAGGGCAATATTTTCAATCAAAACGCCGCAAAATCCCTGCTTCAAAAAGAGGATATATTAATTTTATGCGGTCATTACGAGGGCGTTGACCAAAGAATAATCGACGAAATCGTAGACGAGGAAATATCCATCGGCGACTTTGTTCTCACAGGCGGAGAAATACCTGCCATGGCGGTCGTTGACGCAGTTTCGAGAATGGTTCCGGGAGTGCTCAGCGAAGAAAGCTCATATACGGAGGAGTCACACTTTTCGGGACTTCTTGAATATCCGCAGTATACGCGTCCCGAGGAATTTATGGGCAGAAAAGTGCCCGAGGTACTGCTTTCGGGGCATCACGCAAATATTCAAAAATGGAAAAGAGAGCAAGCGCTTTTAAACACACTTAAAAAGCGTCCCGATATGCTCCGCAGTGCCGAGCTGTCCGATAAGGATAAGGAATTTTTAAAAAAAGCAATTGACGATAATAAAACAGCTGCCGAATGAATCAAATGTTCACGGCAGCTTTTTTTAATTATCTGTGATAAAGCGTTTTACTTTGATATTCCGCTTCGGTGGTGAGATTTGTTCCGAGTTTTTTAAATACGGAGCTGTCAACTCGTGAAAGGATAACGGAGGAATGAACCTCACATCCCCTCAGCTGCGGCAGTGTATCAAGCGCCTTTTTCGCAAGACTGTCCGTAGCCGCACACATCGACAGCGCAATAAGCACCTCATCGGTATGAAGCCGAGGATTTGTACAGCCGAGATGATTGATTTTGAGCGACTGAATAGGCTTAATAACGTCCTCGGATATAAGCTTTACGCTCTTTTCAATCCCCGCAAGCTTCTTAAGCACGTTTAAAACAGCAGCAGCGGACGCACCCAAAAGGTCGGTTGTTTTTCCCGTTACTATTTCTCCGTTTTCAAGCTCTATCGCCGTCGCCGGCATACCCGTCATGCTCTCACGCTCGAGTGCGGCGGCAACAGTCGGTCTGTCTGACGGAGTAAGTCCGAGGCTGTTCATTATAAGTTCTAGCTTAAGCACGGCGTCGGCGGATGTTCTGCCGTTGAGTGCATCGCACTTTGTATGATAATATCTCCTTATTATTTCGTCCTTTGCCGCCTTACATACTTTTTCATCGTCCGTTATGCAATAGCCTGCCATATTAACTCCCATATCCGTCGGTGATTTATATGGGCTTTCGCCGAGAATGCGAGTAAAAATAGTGTTTAAAACGGGGAATATTTCAATATCTCTGTTATAGTTTACCGTTGTTTTTCCGTATGCTTCAAGATGAAACGGGTCAATCATATTCACATCGTTTAAGTCTGCCGTTGCCGCCTCATAGGCAAGATTTACCGGATGCTTAAGCGGTAAATTCCATACCGGAAATGTCTCAAATTTTGCATATCCCGCTTTTACTCCGCGCTTATGTTCATGGTAAAGCTGTGACAGACAAACAGCCATTTTTCCGCTGCCGGGGCCAGGTGCCGTAACAAGTACAAGCGGTCGCTCCGTTGTTATATACTCATTTTTGCCGTAACCGTCATCGCTTGCGATAAGGTCGATATTTGACGGATAACCCTCAATCGGATAATGCAGAAAAACGTTAATTCCAAGACTCTCCAATTTGTTTTTGAAGCTTTTTGCCGCCGTTTGTCCGCTGTATCTTGTAATTACGACACTGCCTACATAAAGACCTATTTTTCTGAATACGTCTATAAGTCTTAAAACGTCCATGTCATATGTGATATTATAGTCGCTTCTTATTTTATTGTTTACGATATCGAGTGCGCATATTGCTATAACTATCTCTATTTTATCCTTCATGTGAAGCAGCATTTTTATTTTACTGTCGGGGCGAAATCCCGGAAGAACTCTCGAAGCGTGAAAATCGTCAAAAAGCTTTCCGCCAAGCTCCAAATACAGCTTGTCACCAAAGCTTGAAATTCTCTTTTCGATATGCTCCGATTGCATCTGAATATACTTTTCGTTGTCAAATCCGTCTTTTATCATTTTAATCTCCATTCTGCCATGTATAACAACATGAAAAAGATGCAGCACGGTGACCTATCCCGAAGCGTATTCATGCTGCGAAAGTCGGTGTGCGCCGCATATTTTCCATATCATATCATTTGTTATCGTCTTGTGTCCTTATTACCGTCAATTAATATATGCTTTTTGTATGCCGTCGGGGAATAGCCTGTTTCACGCTTAAAAACGGTGCTGAAATACTGTTGATTGCCGAACGACAGCAGCTCGCTTGTACGTGCAACGCTTTTCCCGGCAAGAAGCATGGTACACGCCCTTGAAATTTTAAGCCGCAAAAAATACTTTGCCGCACCGCTTCCGGAATACTTTGTGAATATCTTTTTAAGATAACTCTCGGAAATTCCGCATCGCTTGGCAATATCGGAAATAGATAGATTTTTATCTATATTCTCCTCCATAATCGAAATTATCTTCCGATATATATCAGCCGCCGCATGCTTGTCCTCTTTTACGCTTTGACGTCTGCCCTGGAGGATTTTCAAAAGCAAAAGCTCTATCCTTACCGCAAGCATATTAAGCCGGTACTCATCGTAGTTTTCCTTTAAGGAAAGCTTTGATTCGGAGCTTCTGTCAAAGCAGGCGTTTATTTCCTCAAACACCCTGAAAAGCTCGTTTGCACTGCTCGGCGACATTAGAAAAACGCTGTTTTCAAAATGCTTCATCGCTTCACCGTCCGCACCGAAGGTTAGAATTATAACGTGCGGTTCTGTACCTCCGCTCGACCAAAGCTTATGAAATTCCATAGGCTTATGAAAAATAATTTGTCCCTCATTCAGAGTGTATACACGGTTATCGGCAGTTGCACCGACCTCTCCGCTTACAACATAAACAAGCTCCCAGAAATCATGCTGTTCGCCGTTGAATACAAAATCAAATCTTTTAATATCATCATAAGCCGTATAAAGCGTGCTGACATTTACAAGCTTTTTAAGCGGAAATTCACGACCCGTCACTGTAATTCACCCCTCCTGCATAATGCGTATGGCAAAGCCCGCGCCGAGTGCAATAGACAAACAGTTCACCCTCTCCGTAGTTTACGGCACAAAGCGTCGGTGTGCTTTTGTGGTTTAAAACGCTGTATGCACAACCGCCGCGCGAAACATACGCAATAAATTTTATGTAATGGCACAAGCTCATTTCATGTTTAACCGTAAATTTTATCAAATCGCCGAAACACTCCGCCTCATATTCCGGAAATTCTCCGAACTCTGTCATGCTCTCGGGTATCAGCCGCATTGAACAACAGGTGACGGATGTATCCTTGTGTGCAATAATCGTGTTACCGCATGCCTTACAAATATAAAACCGAAATCTGTCGGAAAAATCATCACAATTATCAAGCAGGTCATAAATAGATGCGTCATACTCCTTTAGGATTTTAATCATAACGCTGTGTCTGATTTTTCTTGTGCCGTTCTCCCAAGCAGATACGGTTCTGTTACTTACATGAATTTTATCCGCAAGCTGTTTCTGCGTCAAGCCGAGACTTTCACGCAAAAGCCTCAGCGTTAAGCCCGAATTGAGTTCGTTAGTTTCCATCTTTATTGTCAAGCCTTTCGACGTTTTATTTAATTATACTATATCATGAATAAAATGTCAAGAAGATTGTTTACAATAATTATTAATCGTGCATATTGCCATTTTCTCACCAAAATACTATCGGGCGACAAACCTGCTTATGTAAAATAATCGGCAAAGAAAATAAAACCGAGCGCCAGCAGCAACAATCTGTCCTCACAGTTATCCATTAAAAGAATTACAAACACAATTAAAAGTATAATATCATCACTCTGAAGATTCCCAAGCAGACCACCGCTGTCGTCTTGCTTTTTTTGCGCCTGAACGCTTTTCGGAGGCGGCTCGCTTTTTTTAACTACCGGCATATCGTTATAGCTGTAAAATTTTCGGTACATAGAATTAAGTATAATAAAAAATCAGACAAGCAGCTGACGATTTTATTATTTCTCCTTTCCTTAAAATTCGGCTCATTTGCTTAGAATGCCGCCTGCGATATAAAAAAGCTTGTATCTGTAGAATTACAGCCTGTGTCGGATAACGGCTGATTATCTGAGTCTGAACAATCCCGACAGCTTACTGATATTGAGCATACGTACCGCCGTGTCTATTGAACCTTGCCGTGAAGACCGCATATACGGTTTTAACGACATTAAGAGGTTTGCACGCGAATCGTTTGCATTGCTTGTCAAGTGCTCCACAATATCCTTTATCTGCATAAGAGAATCAATTGTGCTTGTGTCAGCCGCACCCGTGACAGATGATACCGTTGTACTCGGCACAGGTACGGAGCTTTGTGTATCTTCCGCACCCGACGAGGCTGACGAAAGAGATGAAAGCGCCGCTTTGATTTTCTCATCGGCATTATCACCCAAAAGTCCCCGCAAAGTATCCATTGCTGAGCTTGCCATTTTGTTCACCGCCCTTACAAATTATTTATTTTCTTTATAATATCATTGACACTAAGCCTTGACAAATCGTTCACATTAAGCTTTGAAAGCTTGCTTCGTATTTCGTTTGTATCAAGGCTTGCAAACTCATTTATGATGCGCCTTTTATCGCTTTCGGAAAGTCTTGAAAGAACACCGCTGTTCTTTACCGAACGCATCAAACCCTGAAGCTCACGCTTGTTCATGCCCGACAGTACACTTTCGAGTTTTCTGTTAACATTATTATTCATATTCTATCTCCTCCCGTATACAATTTATATTCACGCCAATGTGATATTATGTTCAATAACAGATTATGATAAAACTCAATTTATGTTACTATCTGCGCATAAAAACCGCTGTTATGCGTAAAATATTTCTGAGGTGATGTGAAATGTTTGACAATATAAAAAAAGCTTTAGGCAAAGAAAAAATGTATACCTCGGAGTATACAACGCTTATGAAGCAGTTAAACGACACAAAAAGCGAAATTTCCGATTTAAACTCAAGTATAAATTACGTAACGGATCCCATTCTTCTGAATCAGTTAATTTTCCAGCTGAAATCAGCCGAAATGAGATACAGATATTGGTTTCGGCTGGCAAGAGATATGGATATATCGGCAAAATAAAAAAAAACGCTGCACCGCAATGCGACAGTGCAGCAATTTTTAACAGTTGATTTTACTTGCGTATATTCTTTTCATAAATATTATCGCAAACAGGCATGAAAGACCCTCAGAAATTATAAAAGTCAGCCACACAGTCCATGAAAGACTCTCGTTGCATGACGCAAGATGTGCAAAAATCAAAGCCGGCGGAATAACAAAAACGAGCTGTCTCATAAAAGATATTGCAAGTGTTTCTATCCCGGCTTCAAGGCCCTGAAATGCGCCCTGAAGCGATATATTTACACCGGCAAACAAAAGCCCTACGGAAATAATTCTTATTGCGCTTATATATTGAATTTCCGTTTCCCCCGACAGCTTAAAAACGGCAGCAAACGGTGTGGCAAAAATCTCAAGCACACAAAACCCGAAAACCATTATTACGCTTGTAAAACAAACTCCGCACTTAACGGCGTCCTTTATCCTCTTTTTGTTCATTTGACCGTAATTAAACGATATTACAGGCGTAAGTGCGTCACGCATTCCGAATGCGGCAAACAGAATAAATTGCTGCAGCTTATAATACAAACCATACGCCGTGACCATACTCTCATTTACGCTGACAAGAATGATATTCAGTCCATAAGTCATAAAGGACATAAGGGCTTGTGCTATTATGGCAGGTAAACCTATACTGTAAATACCTTTTATAATGTTCACGGTCGGCTTTATTGAAACTATTTTTACCGAGTGATTAAATTTACAGTGGAATATCAGTGCAACCGCAAACGACGCCACCTGACCTATAACCGTTGCCCATGCCGCACCGCTTACGCCCATTTCCGGGCAGCCGAGAAGTCCGTAA
Organism: uncultured Clostridia bacterium; assembly: GCA_934486495.1. Classification (GTDB taxonomy): domain Bacteria; phylum Bacillota; class Clostridia; order UBA1381; family UBA1381; genus RGIG9115. Next base: position 50,681 of record CAKSPW010000003.1, on the reverse strand, counting down.
ATCATTATCGGATCAAGAATAATGTTAACGACAGCTCCCACAATTTGCGCTATCGATGAATAAATCGACAGTCCGGTAGCTTGAAGAAGCTTTTCAAAAACAGCAAAAAATATATTGCCAAAAGAAGCTATACAGCAAATTCTAAGATATGTAACCGCCATTTGATAAATAACCGGATTTTTTGTCTGCGTGGCAATATACGGTTTTACGCCGAGTATTCCGAAAACCACGGCAATAATGTATATCACTATTGCAAGAAAAACAGAGCAGCCGGCGACGTTTGACGCTTTTTTGCAATTACCCTCGCCGAGAGTTCTCGAAACAAGCGCATTTACTCCGACTCCCGTGCCTATTCCGACCGCAACGATAAGTATTTGAATCGGAAACGCAAGCGTTAATGCATTTAACGCATTTTCTCCGTTTTGCGCCATATTTGATACAAACGCACTGTCTACAATATTGTAAAATGCCTGAAGAACCATTGAAATTATCATAGGTATACCGGTAGACAGTATAAGTTTTCCGACGGGCATTTGTGCCATATTTTTAAGTGATTGTTCTTTGTCCATTAAAAAAACCTCCCAAAATAAAAAAAACAGTGCGTAACCGAGTCGGACTTACACCTTTCAGGTTACACACTGTATAATAGATTATAGCACATATTTTTTATTTTGTCAAAGGTAATTTTGACTATAATTTTTGTGGGTTTAATCCTTAAAATGCGCAGACTGCCGAGCCTGCGTATTTTTTACTCCTGCATTTTGCATAAAAATCACTCTAAATTACTGAAAAAATATGTGTGTCCTCATTGTCGAAAACACATCAAGCACTTGGTTTATGATATGTGGCAGGTGTATTTAGATATTGTCTATGTATTCCTCAAAAACTCTGTACAAATCGTTGATAGATACCGCTTCATTAGTCAAATATAAAAATTTAAAATAATGTAGGTCTAAAAGTCATATTTTTTAGTGCATTATGATGAAAATTTGTAAATGTATAGGCAAAACGTTGACATAAGCTTTTTTCAGCGCTATAATAAATTCTGTAAAACATATGTTATAAAACTTTGTCTGCAACATAGCTCTAATTATGTGCCACACAAGTTTTCATGTTAATGTTCGCCGCAAATCTAATCGGCTTGGACGCAAAGAGGTGAGCAATCATAAGCTAAACCGTGCGACGTAAAAATTTAAGAAAGAAGGACTCTAAATGAAAGGTAAGAAACTATTGGTAGGTATTTTATCTGCCGCAATGGTAATCGCGTCTGTAGCATTTACTGCTTTTGCGGAAGATACATCAATTGCTAAAATCGGCGATACAGGATATGTAACATTGAAAGAAGCAATAACAGAAGCGAAAAATGGCGAAACCGTAACGTTGCTTTCCGATGCATCAGGTGACGGTATAGAAATCGGTGAAGGAAAAGATATTACTATAGACTTTGGCGGATTTACATATACTGTTGCAGCAAATCTTGTCGGAAGTTCCGGTACAAAGACGAATGCGTTCAGATTTCTTGAAAACTCAACAGTTACACTCAAAAACGGAACTTTAAAAAGCAGTGTGAACGGTACTGCAATTCTTATTCAAAACTATTCTAACCTAACGCTCGAAAATATGACGCTTGATTTTAAAAAATATCTCTATACTGCCGGATATACATTGAGCTGCAATAAGGGTGATACAACAATTAAAGGAAATACTCAAATAATTTCCCCGCAAGGTAGAAACTCCATAACTCAAAAAAAAGTATATGCGCTAAGCATATATAATGACGCAACATACGGGTCGGTTAGCCTTACAATTGACGATAGCATGACAGGAACAATAACAGGGAATATAGAAATTTCCGGCACTACGATTGGCGAGTCAACACAGAAACTCATAATCAAAAACGGTACTTACACAGGCACAATTGCAGACAAACGAAAGGATACTTCGATTGATGTCGCAGTCATATACGGCGGAACATTTTCGAAAGATGTATCCGTTTACTACGCTCCGGGATGTGTGGTTGAAAAAAACGCTAACGGAACAAAGACAGTCCTTTCTTGGACAACAGATACCGATTCGGGTAGTTACAAGAGCGGTAACGATACTGTTGGTATGATGAGATTTATGTTTAAAATAGAGCCTAAAGGCACTGTTAAAGCCTCCGGAATTAAGTACATAAAAGCAGATGACATTGCTGCTGAACCGACTACAACCGGCACAGTTAATGCATCCGAAAATTTGAAAGCCTTTCAGGGTGATATTATTAATATTCCTGCCAATGAAAATGCAACTTATTTTGCAAGAGCATATATAACAACCGATAACGGAACATTTTGGTCTGAACCTGTTAGATGTTCGGTTAACTGGAATCAATTCTTTACCAATTATACAGGAGGTGCGCAGTAATGAAAAAAGAATACAGAACACCTAAAATTAAAAATATTAAATTTGATGTTGAAGATATAATTCAGACGAGCGGCGGATTGGTAACAAACCAATTACCAAAATCGTTTGACGGAGCGGAGCAGCTTGATTCAACAGATTATAACCTTCTTAAATAATTTTATAAATAGGGCGGCGGTTTTTACGCCGCCTTTTAAGTTAGATTACAGTCGAACTTGCAAAACTTATACAAAAAAAACAGTGCGTAACCGAGTCGGACTTACACCTTTCAGGTTACACACTGTATAATAAGATTATAGCACATATTTTTTATTTTGTCAAAGGTAATTTTAACTATAATTTTTGTGGGTTTAATCCTTAAAATGCGCAGACTGCCAAGCCTGCGCATTTTTTATTTAAAAAACTCTTTTGCTTTTTCCGCAAATGATTTTTTCTGTTTATAATTTGTGTCCTTATCAAACTCACGGAGCAATTCCTTTTGGTTTTGCGTAAGATTTTTAGGAACTTCAACAATAACCTTTACAAACTGGTCGCCGCGGCCTCTGCTGCGAATGAAGGGAATACCCTTTCCTCTAAGCTTAAACACGGTTTCGCTTTGCGTTCCTTCCGGGATATCGTATTCAACCGCACCGTCGAGCGTGGGAACCTTAACGGTTGCACCAAGCGCCGCCTGTACGAAGCTTATCGGCATATCTATAAATACATTATAGCCGTCTCTTCTAAACAGCTTATGCGATTTTATCCTTATCGTAACAAGCAAATCTCCGCACGGACCGCCGTTTTCACCCGGTTCACCCTTACCGCTTATTTGAATTGTCTGACCGTGATCTATTCCTGCCGGAATATCAATCTCTATTACGGAGTTTTTGCGAAGTTTACCCGTACCTCTGCAATCATGACACGGGTCTTTTATAATCTTACCCGTACCGTGACATTTTGAACACGTACCGATATTCGTCATATATCCGAGCGGTGTACGAACCTGCGTTTTCACCTGACCCGTACCGTGACAGTCGGGGCAAGTAACAGGCGATGTACCCGGCTTTGCGCCGCTGCCTCCGCACGTATGACAGCTTTCCATCTTTGTTACGTTCAGCTTCTTTTTAACACCGAACGCCGCTTCTTCAAACGTTATGTCAATGACCTGTCTGACATCGTTTCCGCGTCTTGGTCCGTTTCTCCTTGACTGACCGCCGAAGCCGCCGAAACCTCCGCCGAAGATGTCGCCGAAAATATCACCGAAGTCAAAGCCGCCGAAGCCACCGGCACCGCCGCCTGCGCCGAAGTTCGGGTCAACGCCCGCATGACCGTACTGATCGTAGCGTGCACGCTTCTCGGAATCGCTCAAAACAGCGTATGCTTCATTTACTTCCTTAAACTTTTCCTCTGCCTCCTTATCGTTCGGATGGAGGTCGGGATGATATTTTTTAGCTTCCTTGCGGTATGCTTTTTTCAGCTGGTCGTCGGTCGCACTCTTGCTCACGCCGAGGACTTCATAATAATCTCGTTTATCTGCCATTGATAACTATCTCCAATTCTGATTTCATAGCTTGAGAAAATATCCAAAGGGATGTCGCTGTGCAACACCCCCGATATATTTTATTGCTGATTGTTGTCGTCAACCTCTCTGTAATCAGCCTCGTAAACATTTCCGTTGTCAGCATTGCCGCCTTGAGCCTGCTGCTGCGGATCTGCCTGCTGTCCTGCTGCGCCCTGCGGATTTGCCTGACTGTAAAGCTTTTCCGAAAGTGCATAGAACTTCTGTGAAAGCGATTCTGAAGCCGCCTTTATAGCTGCACTGTCTGTGCCCTTAAGAGCTTCCTTAACCTTTTCAACTTCAGCCTTAACGCCGTCAATCTCGCTTGCGTCAACCTTATCGCCTATCTCGCCGAGTGTCTTTTCGGACTGATAAACAAGAGTTTCGGCATTGTTTCTGATTTCAACCTCTTCCTTACGCTTCTTATCCTCTTCAGCATATTTTTCAGCCTCTGCAACGGCTCTGTCAATATCCTCATCTGAAAGATTTGAAGATGCAGTAATAGTAATATTCTGCTCATTGCCTGTTCCGAGGTCCTTAGCCGATACCTTAACGATACCGTTTGCATCTATATCAAACGTTACTTCAATCTGCGGTACACCTCTCGGAGCCGGAGCTATGCCTGTGAGGTTAAATCTGCCGAGCGTCTTATTGTACTGAGCCATTTCACGCTCACCCTGGAGTACGTGAACTTCAACGCTTGTCTGACCGTCTGCCGCTGTTGAGAACACCTGCGACTTACTTGTCGGAATAGTTGTATTTCTTTCGATAAGCTTTGTAAATACGCCGCCCATTGTTTCAATACCGAGTGAAAGCGGAGTTACGTCAAGAAGAAGAACACCTGTTTCCTCACCGCCGAGAACGGCAGCCTGCCTTGCGGCACCGACAGCAACGCACTCATCCGGGTTAATTCCCTTATGCGGCTCTTTGCCCATTTCCTTCTTTACAGCTTCCTGAACAGCAGGAATACGTGATGAACCGCCGACAAGAAGAACTTCATTTATATCGCTTGCGCTTACAGATGCGTCACGCATAGCATTTCTTATGCAAGTAATTGTCTTTTCAACAAGATCGCTTGTAAGCTCATCAAACTTAGCCTTTGTAAGAGTGATGTCCATATGCTTCGGACCTGTCTGGTCTGCCGTAATAAACGGAAGATTGATATTTGAAGTTGTTGTCGTTGAAAGCTCAATCTTGGACTTTTCGGCAGCTTCCTTAAGTCTTTGCATTGCAACCTTATCACCCGAGAGGTCAATTCCGTCGCTCTTTTTAAATTCAGCTACGAGGTAATCGATAATTCTCTGGTCAAAATCGTCACCGCCGAGATGAGTATCACCGTTTGTCGAAAGAACTTCAAACACACCGTCACCGATTTCAAGGATAGATACATCGAATGTACCACCGCCGAGGTCGTATACGAGAATTGTCTGATCCTTATCGCTCATACCGTAAGCAAGTGCAGCTGCTGTCGGCTCGTTGATTATACGGAGAACATCAAGACCTGCAATCTTACCAGCATCCTTTGTAGCCTGACGCTGTGAATCGTTAAAATAAGCCGGAACGGTAATAACCGCCTGTGTTACCTTTTCACCGAGATATGCTTCGGCATCGTTTTTGAGCTTTGTCAATATCATTGCCGAAATTTCCTGCGGTGTATATGATTTTGAATCAATATTTACTTTAAAATCCGTACCCATGTGTCTTTTTATTGAAATGATTGTACGGTCGGCATTTGTTACAGCCTGTCTTTTTGCAACCTGTCCTACAATTCTCTCTCCGTCTTTTTGAAATGCAACAACAGACGGTGTTGTTCTTGCGCCCTCCGAGTTTGTAATAACGGTAGGATTACCGCCTTCCATAACCGCAACGCATGAATTTGTTGTACCGAGGTCAATACCTATAATTTTTCCCATGATAATTACTTCCTTTCTTAATTTGCAACCTTAACCATAGAGTGTCTTACAACTCTTGAATCGTTGTAGATGTAGCCCTTTCTGAACTCCTCCACAACCGTATTGTCGTCAACCGTTTCATCTTCGACGTGCATTACCGCCTCGTGAAGATTGGGGTCAAACTGCTCTCCGAGAGCTTTTATCTCGGTAACTCCGAGCTTTGAGAAAATATCCTTGAGCTGTTTGTAAACCATTTTAACGCCCTCTGCAAGCTTTTCTGCCTCCTCACCGCTGATTTCAACGGCAAGCGCCCTTTCCAAATTATCGGCAACGCTTAAAAGCTCACCCACCGTATCAATTACGGCATCGGCGTAACGCGCATCCTTCTCGCGCTGAGTACGTTTTTTATAATTGTCAAACTCGGCATAAAGCCTGAGATATTTATCCTCGGCAGCCTTTGCCTTATCCTCCGCTGCCGTTATTTTGTCCTCAACTCCGGAAGCTGCGCTCTCCTCGGGAATTTCTTCCGCCGGAGTATCAGTTTCAACTTCTTCAAGAATTTCTTCGTTTTCCTTTTCAGCCATGAATAAACTCCTTTCTACTGTGAACTGTCATGATACATATTAAGTATTTTATCAATATGAGTGGATATCAAATCAAGGCTTGCAAAAACCTTTGCATAGTCCATTCTTTTTGGCCCTATTACTCCGATTTTGCCGACCGATTTGTTGTCAAGTAAATAATTTACCGTAACCAAACTGCAATCCTTAAGCTCATCGGGAATATTCTCATTGCCTATCGTAACGTGAATATCCTTGTCGTCCTGCTTTGAGCTGACAAGCTTTTTGAGATTGTCCTTATTTTCAAGGAATCCGAAAATCTCTCTTGCCTTGTCCACATCTCTGTATTCGGGGAATCGGAGTATTGACTGTGCATTGTCAATATAAATCTCCTGATTTGACAAATCTCCGATTGCGTCGTAAACAAAGTTCAAAATATTTACAAGCACTTTCGGACTTATTGTCATATTTGAAGAAACCATGCTTTCAATTTCCTTGATTTTTTCAAAATCTATCTCATCGTTTGAAAGTCCCGAAAGCTTTTTGCTCAAAATATATCCGAGTCTTGCCGAGTCCTCCGCACCGAGCGACAGATTAAGCATTCTGTTTCTTACAATACCATCGCTTGTTACTAATATAAGAAGCGAACGATTATCACCCAAATCAACGACATCAAGCTTTTTTATTTTTGCCGCATCTTGATTCGGCGACGTAACAAACGTCGTGTAATCGGTAAGTGCAGCCGTAACTGCGCCCGCCTTTTTAATCATTTTATCGAGCTGATTTACTCTGCGCTCAAGCTCCAGATGCAAATTTTCAATTGCCTCCATGCCCAAGCGATACCGTGACATAAGCGAGTTTACGTAAAATCTGTAACCGGCGTCCGACGGTATTCGTCCTGCCGAGGTATGCGGCTGAACAAGATAACCCATATCCTCAAGGTCTGCCATCTCGTTTCTGATTGTCGCACTTGAAAGCCCCAGGTTCTTAACCTTTGAAACGGCTCTTGAACCGACCGGCTCCGCTGTACCTATATACTCATCAATGACAGCCTGCAAAATCCTGCGCTTTCTGTCATTCAATTCCATACTGTCACCCTCTTTGATTTTACTTTGTTAGCACTCTTGTTTGTTGAGTGCTAACCGATTACATTATTAAAATACCACTATTACGACGATTTGTCAAGAGTATTTTTTACAATTTATAATTTGTTAACAAAATAACTTAAATATACCGTGCTTTGCGTGAAAATTTGTACATTTTACTCTGTTTTAAAAGAGGCTGCCTAAAAAGTCTATCGACTTTTTAAACAGCCTCCATTCGTTCGGACGGTCAAAACGCTTTGAAATCGGGAAGCCGGATCAAAACCCTATCCCGATACTTTTTATTTTGCAAGGATAACAATTTAAACTTATCCGTATGCTGCGACGGACCTTCAGGACAGACATGGCGGCAAATAACCGAAAGTTGCCTTAATTTGCATAAGACAAAAGCTTTTATTCAAAGCATTTCCCAATTTTGCCGACTGTCATTCCGATGTGCATACCTGAATTAATCAAACCCGCAAATTTTATATAATTATGCCGTATCCGCACCGATACTGTATAAAAGTAACACAAAAATTTTTCAAAACCCTTGATTTAACGTCGAATATATGATATATTATTATATATCGTTTTATCCTATATTAAACCGTTTTGTTTTCTCGAGAAATTTAAGAACAATGATACCGAGAACTCCGCAGGATAAAACCTCACCGGCAAAAACCGTTGCGGTAAAGTAAAGATATGTTCCCGGAGCCTTGTAAACAAACATCAAAATAGGCGGCACGATTAAGGTGTTAAACACTATCGGCGGCACCGGAGACAGATATTTGTATTTTCTCAGCAGGCGTGTAAACACAGCACCGAGAAGCGTAGCTATACTGCCGAATATAATATCAAACAGCGCTCCGCCCGTAAAAAGATTGGCAAGCACGCACCCTACAAAAAGACCGGGTACGGCGGCAGGCGTAAAATACGGCAAAACCGTAAGCGCCTCGGAAAGACGAAGCTGTACGGCACCGCTTGCAAGACCGAAGATGTTTGCGACGTATGTAAGAACAACATACAATGCCGCAATCAACGCACTTTGAGTGACATATTGACTTTTTTTCATGATTAAATTAACTCCTTTAGTTTTGTTTTATGTGAGGAAGGTCTCGAACTCACGAATAAAAGTATAACACAAAAAGGATAGATTGTCAACAACAAAATACATAAAAGGCGGTAAATTAAATGAAAAAACAATTTGTAAGACATAACGTACTACCTGTTATTGCGGCGTTTATATGGGGAATGGCGTTCGTTGCCCAAAGCAAATGCAGTGACAAGATAAGCCCCATGACCTTTACTGCGCTAAGGTCCATAATTGCCGCATGCTTTCTTGCGGTTGTATACGCAATATCGAGAAAAACGAAAAAGAAAATGTATGCGGACGGATTTAAAAAAACAGATGTAAAAACAGCTGTAACGGGCGGTGTGCTCTGCGGTGTATTTCTGTGTGCGGCAACAAATATACAGCAGCTCGGCATAATGTACACAACCGTAGCAAAAGCAGGATTTATAACAACGCTTTACATAATATTTGTGCCTGTTTTCGGCATATTTTTAAAGAAAAAGTGTCCCGTGAACGTTTGGATAAGCGTTGCGATAGCGGTTATCGGATTATATTTTCTGAGTATTACCGAAGAATTTACGCTTGCAAAAGGTGATGCGATTGTTGTTTTGTGCGCTGTTCTTTTTTCTCTGCATATTTTGGTTATTGACAGATTTTCCGACAGCGTTGACGGTATACTTCTTTCGCTTATACAATTTATAACCGTATCGGTATTGTCGGCAATAGGTGCCGTTTTGTTTGAAACAATCGAAATATCGGCAATAATGTCTTGTATGCTGCCGATATTATATGTAGGTATTTTTTCAAGCGGAGTTGCATACACACTTCAGATTATTGCAACAAAGGGTGCAAATCCAACCGTGCTTTCTCTGCTTTTGAGCCTTGAATCCGTATTTGCCGCTGTCGGAGGATATGTCGTTCTCGGTCAAAAGCTGACAAGCAGAGAAGTTATCGGCTGTTGTCTGATGTTTTCGGCGGCTGTACTTGCACAAATAAAATTTACAAAGAAGGAAAAATAAATGAACAGAGTTTATGTGATAATTCTTACAGCATTAATTTCGGCAAACGCAATCGCAGGCATATTTACTTATGAAGCATCAAAGGAAAACAAAGCGGCCGAAGCTGTATTTTCCGAAAAAAAGCAGGAGTACACAGCTGCAAACGAAAAACTGAAATCCGAAAAAAACAAGCTCGACAGTATGCGAATCGAAAAGAATCCCCGTATAAGCAGGTTTGACTCGGGCAGTATAATAAACGATGGCAAAACACAGCTTATTCCGAACACGACCGATATAAGCGTATGCATAGACGCAGGTCACGGGATAACAAGCAGAAGCGGCAAGGAGCCTGTAAGCCCCGACTCATCCGAAAGCAAAGCAACAAATGTAAGCGGTGCGGCAGGCGAAGAGCCGATAAATCTTGAAATATCCAAAAAGTTAAAGACAATACTTGAGCAATACGGCATAAAAGTCGATATGACACGAGAAAAAAACGAATGTGACAAAAGCAATATAGAGCGTGCCGAGCAGGCAAACGCAAGTGATTACTCAATAAGAATACATTGTGACGGCAGTAATTCAGAGTCGCAAAACGGTATCTCCGTGCTTGTGCCCGAAAAGAGCTATTACGGCGACAGCTCGTTCGTATCGTCAAGCCGTGAGCTCGGCGAGGCAATCCTGGGATCAGTAACGTCCGTTACGGGAGCTAAAAATAACGGCATTTCGGTAAGAGGCGACCTGACAGGCTTTAATTGGTCAAAAGTACCGTCCGTACTTGTCGAATGCGGATTTGTATCAAACAAGGAAGAATACGAAAAACTAAAAAGCGATGAGTATCAACAAAAAATAGCAGAGGGCATAGCCGAGGGATTTTTGAATTTCATATCGGCCGAAAAGGAGTAGAATATATGTCACTTTACACAATATCCGACCTTCATTTGCCGCTGGGCATAGATAAGCCTATGGATATATTCGGCAAAAGCTGGGATAACTATGTAGAAAGAATATATGAAAATTGGCAGGCAGCGGTCAAACCCGAGGATACGGTTGTTCTCGGCGGCGACTTCTCATGGGCAACATATCTTGACGAATCGTATAAGGACTTTGAATTTCTGCACAGCTTAAACGGCAGAAAAATACTGTTAAAGGGAAATCACGATTATTGGTGGTCAACACTAAACAAGCTTTGCGAATTTACAAAAAAACACGGATTTTCGGATGTGTTTTTTCTTCAAAACAACGTTTTTACTGCGGAAAACATTGCAATATGCGGTACACGCGGCTGGTCACTTGACATATCCGCACCCGACGACAAAAAAATATACGAGCGTGAGCTTATCAGGCTCAGGCTGTCGATAGAAAGCGCAAAGCAAACCGACTGCGAGGATATATATGTATTTACCCATTATCCGCCCGTCACCTGCCAAACACAGCGCACACGCTTCCACGAGATACTTAAGGAATACGGCGTAAAAAAATGCATATACGGCCATCTTCACGGAGCGTCGCACAAAACGGCGTTTGAGGGCGAAACGGACGGTGTTGAATACATTCTTTCATCGGCGGACTACCTTGAATTTTCGCCGATATTGCTAAGGAGCGGAGAAAATGAATAAAAACTCTTATCTTCACGATTTTTTATCAAATCTTCCCGATTTTGTTTTTGATTATATCGAAATATACTACAGCGGCGAAAGCATAAATACACAAATAGGTTACAGCATCGACCTTCGGATATTTTTAGAATATCTCATGAAGTTTAAGTTTAAGGACAAAGCCTCCCCCGAGGAATTCACCTGCGAAGATATAGCAAAGGTTACGGCAGAGGATATAATTCGGTTTAAAGCATACCTGCGGGAATACGAATCGGAATACGTGTCGGCAGACGGTAAAATAATCCGCCGCATACGCAAAAATTCAAACTACGGAATAAACAGAAAGCTATCCTCCGTAAGAGGTCTTTTTTCGTACCTTTACAAAACCGATAAAATCCCCGAGAATATTACGGACAAGGTTGATATGAACAAGCTTCATCAAAAAATAAAAAAACCGCTCACTACACAGGAGACGGTAAGGCTTTTGGATATACTCTACAACGGCGAAAACACATTTACCGGCAGGTATTTAACGGAATATCTGCGCACTAAGCAGCGTGATATTGCGATACTTATAACATATTTAGGTACAGGTATACGTGTAAGCGAGCTTGTAAACCTTGATATAAAGGATGTATGCTTTGACACCTCATCGTTTATCGTAACGAGAAAGGGCGGTGACGAGCAAGAGATTTATATGCCCGTTCAGGTTGAAAATGAGCTGGGCGAATATCTTAAAATCCGATGTGAAGAAGACGCAAAGGATAAAGATGCGCTGTTTATAAGCCGACAAGGCAAGCGAATGACAGTGTCGAGCGTTGAAAAAATGCTGAAAAAATATTGTCTTGCCGCCGGAATAACCGACTCCGACAAAGCACGTCCGCACGCACTTAGAAGGACATTTGCGTGCAGGCTTTTGGAGGACGGTGTGGATATAAAAATGGTTGCGGAGCTTATGGGTCACAAAAACATAGAAGTGACGCACAAATTCTACGCACAGTACAACTCCGCCGCAAAGCGTGAAATAATGCGCTCTATTGATATAGGAAAGCACTGATTTTTTTAGGCATTGTACGCCGCAATAATTTTTGGGAGTGATTTATATGGCATTTTCAGCAAAAACGCTTGATTTTCTTTTTATGAACAAGCTGCATAACGACAAAGTATGGTTTTCCGAGCACAGGGATGAATACGAGGAAAATGTATTAAAGCCGATGCGTGAACTTGTTGATGAGCTGGCGCCGGCGCTCTATTCCATAGACCCGCAAATAATATGTGCACCAAAGGTCAACAAATCTATATCGAGAATATTTCGTGATACACGCTATTCAAAAGACAAGTCGATATTTCGGGATGTGATGTGGTGTCATTTTTCACGTGATAAAAAACTCTATGACGCCGTTCCGTCGTTTTTTTACGAATTTTCTCCGAGACGCATAAGATACGGCTGCGGATATTACTGCATGACAGGGGAGGCTATGGACAATGTGCGAAGCCTTGTGCTGTCGGGAGGCCCGATTTTCGAAAACGCAAACAGTGTTATAGAAAAAAGCCGTAAATTCTCGCTTGAGGATTCCAAATATAAGAGAAGCAAATTCCCAAGCGAATCGGAAAAACGCAGAAATTGGCTCGATCAGAGAGAAATATGCGTGCTTGCCGAAAGCCATGACTTTGACGTGTTCTTTTCGGATAAGCTTGCATCAAAAATAATTAAAGATTTCAAAACCATTGCGCCCGTTTACAACTTTCTGCTGAAAGCGGCGCAGCTCGGTAGCTAAAGGAGGAAAAAATGGAGCATAAATGTTGTCCCGGCTCGGAAAGAGTCGTTTTATCAGGTGATAAAAAAGAAAGTCCCGTTTCAAGACTAACCTTTACGCTGAGGGATTTCTCGCAAGGTGATGTGTTATGCCTTGTAACCGAATGCAGAAAAGAAGGCACTCTCGGCAAGTGCTTTGCGGGAGTGACGTTTTACTGTAATGACGAAATTATGCCGCAGTCTAATCCGTTTAGGTATGAAATAACCTCGGAAAAGCTTTCGGAGTATTGCTTTAATTTTATTGCCCCAAGCGGTGCGGATAAAGCGGAGCTTACAATACACTGTACGGGAGAAGCAACACTCATAATAGAAAAAATCAAGTCGGATTTAGCGCAGAACGTTTAAGGATAATGTTATTTACCGAATTAAGGCTTTACATCCCGTATATGTTCAATTCCTTAAACTACACACGAAATTCAACCGATATTAAAAGGCTGTTAAAAAGTCAATTGACTTTTTTAACAGCCTTCACTCATTCGAGGGTATAAAAATATTCTCACTCCGAATTTCGGAGCTTTTTTATATCCCCTGTTTAAACAAATAAATGAGCAATTCTGTAAGCCGGGTTCTGTATTAGACGATTATCTATCTACGAGCTGCGTTACCGCAGTTCTTTAGCCCCTTGTCGGGATTGCCGAGCAGGCTTTTTACTCCCTCGGGTTGCTCCGGGTGGGGTTTACACGGGAATTCAGTTGCCATCATCCCTGTGCGCTCTTACCGCACATTTCCACAATCGCCCGAAAAACGGGCATTCATTCTCTGTTGCACTATCCTTGAAATCGCTTTCACCGGCCGTTAGCCGGCACCCTTGCTCTTTGGAGCCCGGACTTTCCTCACGCGCATTATGCGCCCGCAATCGTCTGAATTACTCACATATATATTATATCATACCATCGGTAATATTTATACCCTATACGTAAAGAATTTTGACTTGATACAGCTACGCATCGACCCTGCCTTTTGTTCGGGATTTCGGTCAAATTCACAAAAATATATTTAAAAAGCCATGAACTTATTCATTTTATTATATATTTTATCTCAAATTTAAAAGAAATAGGCGCAATTTATTAAATTTTTAAAAAAAGACTTGAAAAAAAGTAAATTATCTTATATAATATATTGTAGATGAGTATATCTTTTAAAGGAGGTATATATATTGAATTATCGCGATGATGATGAAAATAAATACAGCTATGTTCCGCAGGACGAACCGCTGCACAGAAATCGCGCACGAAAGAACACATCTGCGCGGATAGAAAAGCGTCTGAGAAAAAAAGAGAAGAAAGAGAAAAGAAACAGCTTTTTCAGAGGCGTGGGCGCTTTCATAATCGTTGCCGCAATTATATGCGTAATTGTCGGGACAGGCATGGGAATAGGAATGTATACCGCGGTTTCAACCGAAATCAGCGATATGAACATAAGCGACCTTGCACTCAACAACGAATCGTTTATTATGTACTACGATTCAAACGGTACGGCGCATGAGCTTGAAAAAATAAAATCGACCGTAAACAGGAAATGGATATCAAGCAGCGAAATCGGTGATAATCTTAAAATGGCAGCAATTGCCATAGAAGACCAGCGATTTATGAAACACCACGGCGTTGACCTTAAAAGAACGGTTGGCGCAACGGTTAAATATGCGCTGAGCAAAATAGGTATCGGCGACTCGTCATACGGCGGAAGTACAATCACTCAGCAGGTTATAAAAAACATAACAAAGGAAGATAAAAGAAGTCCCGTCAGAAAAGTTAAGGAAATGATGAGAGCGGTTGCGCTTGAAAAGCAACTCTCCAAGGATGAAATTCTGACAATGTACTTAAATATTGTTTTCTTTGCAAACAATTGCTGGGGCGTTGAAGCGGCTTCAAATATGTATTTTAACAAGTCGGCAAACGAGCTGTCTCTTGAGGAAGCGGCATCAATTGTGGGCATTACGCAAACGCCTGCAAAATATGACCCGTATGCACACCCCGACAACAACATCGAAAAAAGAAACAGAGTGCTCGGGAAAATGCTCGAACTCGGAATGATAAATCAGGACGAATACGACAGCGCAAGCAATTCGGCACTCAAGGTTGTTGCAAAGAAAAACCGTATTAAAAATGAAATGACATCGTATTTCTCCGATCAGGTTATGAACGATGTTATTGCAGATTTACAAAACATTAAAGGATATTCTGCGGATTTTGCACAGCAGCAGCTGACAAACGGCGGAATAAAAATATACTCCACAATCGACCCCGACATTCAAGGCAAAATGGAGAAGGTTTTTGAAAACACTTCTAATTTCCCAAGCAGCTCGGCACAGTCGGCTATGGTAATTATGGATCCGTATAACGGCGAAATAAAAGGAATTGTCGGCGGCATGGGTCAAAAAACCGAGATAAGAGGTTTAAACCGTGCAACACAGTCAAAGCTTCAGCCCGGATCCGCAATAAAGCCGATGTCGGTTTACGCTCCGGCAATCGAGCTTGAAGCAATTGATGAAACAACCGTAGTTAAGGATGAAAAAATCACGATAGGAAACGACAACTGGGAGCCTAACAACGCTTACAAAGGGTTTAAAGGAAACATGACGGTTAGAGAGGCTGTCGGCAGATCGTCGAATATTCCTGCGGTTAAGGTACTCGATATGATTGGAATTAACAAGTCATATTCTTACCTTGAAAATAATTTTAAAATTTCAACGCTTACATCGGCGGATAAGAACTACAGCTCACTTGCACTCGGTGGTCTTACAAAGGGTATATCAGTTAAGGAAATGACGGCGGCATACTGCATTTTCGTAAACGGCGGCAAGTATAACAAGCCCATAACATACACAAAGGTGGTAGACTCATCCGGCAACGTAATACTTGAAAACACACGCTCATCAACGCAGTCGCTCAAAGCATCAACAGCATATATCATGACAGACTTATTAAAAGAGCCTGTAAACAGCGGCTACGGAACGGCAAGAAGTGCCAAACTCTCCGGCATTACAACGTTCGGAAAAACAGGAACAACAAACGACAACAAGGATAAATGGTTTGTCGGATTTACGCCGTATTATGTCGGTGCGGTATGGTACGGATATGACACCCCGAAATCAGTCGGCGGGTCAAATCCGTCGGTTGCGGCATGGAAAAAGGTTATGCAAAGCGTTCATGATGGTCTTTCGGATAAAGAATTTGAAAAGCCGTCAAACGTTGACGAGGTTAAGGTTTGCTCGGTTACCGGTCTTTTACCGAGAAAAAGCTGTCAAACCGAAACCGCATATTTTGTAAGCGGCAAATCGCCGAAAAAAACGTGTACCGGTCACAGCGGCAGTTCTTCTTCAAAGTCAGATAAAGAAAACGAAGAAAAAGCATCGCCTAAGACAACACAAACACCAAAAAAGACGGAGTCACCCGAAAAGTCCGCCGAAACGGAGGAACCCGAACGCACACAGCCTAAGGAAACAACTCCCGTTAAGGCAGAGGGCGACACACCTCAAACCGTACCCGAGTTGACAGAGGATTAAATAAAAAGGAGAATATATAATGAGTATTAAAAAAATAATTCTAACAGCAATGGCAGTTACGGCATTTTGCACATCTGCGGCATATGCAAGCGGCAACATCAAGGTTTATGTTGATAATTCCGACGTCACGTTTTCAGACCAGGCACCGGAAATTCTCGGCGGAAGAACAATGGTTCCCGTCCGTGCCGTGTTTGAAAAAGCGGGCGCAACGGTTACTTGGGACAGTGAAACGCAAACCGCTCTTTTGGAAAAGGGCGATTACAGCGTATCGGTAAAGCTCGGTGAAGCTTATCTTATGAAAAACGGCGCACCTGTTGCTCTTGACGTTCCGGCGTGTATGTTAAACGACAGACTTTCGATACCCGTAAGAGCAATTGCCGAGGCTATGGACTTTTCGGTTACATGGAACTCAACAAGAAATTCGGTGCTGATTAACACGCATAACAAAGCATATCGCGCAAACAGCCAATGGAAAACAGGATTTTTGCCTATCAGTGAGGCAGGAATCGTAATAGAGGGCAGAGTAAACGACCTTGCATACTTTGATCTTGACAGCGACGGCGAAAACGACACTCTCGGATTTATCCCGGCATCTGTAAAAGAAGACGGAAGCCGTTCAAAAGCAGCCATTTGGGTTAAGGGTGCAGAGTTTACAAGCGTGCTAAACGGCGACTTGGACGCATATGCAATCGGAGTTGTGGATATAGACGCAAAGGACAAGTACAAAGAGCTTGCCGTATTCTATAACACTCAGGACGGTAAATGCGTCGGCTTTTACAGATTTAACGGTTCGGACCTTTTCCAGATAAAAGCAAACAACACCAATGACGGAATGGTATATTTCCGTTCAAAACTCTTTACCGACGGATGCGAAAACGTAATATCCGACGAGGACGGACTTTGCTTCTTAAACGATATGATTTGCACAGGTGTATACTCACTTGAGGACGGCGGTCTTACAAGATACCTTTGGAAGCCCGATAACGTTGTAAACAAGACGTACAAGCGTATTTATCAGGATAATATGCCGCTTTCATACAAGGAAACCAAGGAATACAAAAAAGGTCATTACGTATCGGATGTCGTTGACAATGACGTGATATATTCAGACGATATTGCAGGCTTTACGGTGCTTGACTATTATGTAGACGAACAAGACCCGTCAAAATATGAATTCTATATCAGCTTCCCCAACGGCACAAAGGCTGTAATCTGGCCGTACACTGTATAATTTTCGGAGGCATTTAAATGAAAAAACTAATATGCGGCGCATTAATATTTGCCATGCTCATGCCGCTTTGCGTAAATGCGGAATTTGTTCCTGAAAGCTCGATGAGTGCGGCTGACGCCATGAAAATTTACGACCGAGGCGATATAACGGGCGGCTATATGATGGACGTTGACAAGCACCTTGCAATGAAGCTTTCAAATGAGCAAATCAATATGTTCTATAATGCCGCAGTTAATACAGCGCTTACACGCAGAGTTACAAAAAATCCGTTCGGCGGAGTTTGTATTGTGCTTCATACGGCGCAGGGAGAAAAAACATATTTTCTCGAATCGGGCGTCGAGGTCGGTAAATACGGCAATGATTCTTATCTTTGCTACGATACAAGACAGACAAACGAAACGTTTGACACGCTTTATTTAAACTTTATGTCAAGCAACAACAAATACGCAAAGTATGACTTTACGGTGAATACCGCAACGGATTATCTTAATTATCCGACAGAGCAATGGGCGGTTGACGATGCAATATTTGCCGCATCGAATTGTCTTATGCCGTTTGAAATCGGTCAGCGATTCGGAATTTCGCTCTCACGTGAGGATTTCTGCTCACTTATAGGAAATTTTATAGCTGTCAGCGGCAACTACGCTTCGCTTGAGGATTATTTAAGAGATAAGAATATCGCTTATCTTACTAATTATTTTACCGATACGGACAGTTCAAACAATACCGTAAATATGCTTCATGCACTCGGACTTGTAAACGGCGTATCAAGCGACAAGTTTGCACCGGGCGATCCTCTCACACGTGAGCAGGCGGCCGTGATAATCAAAAAGACTGCGGATATGCTCGGAATATCGGGCAAAACGGAGCAGCTTAAGTTTACTGATAAAAAAAGAATTTCCTCATGGGCTGCGGATGCGGTTAAGTTCGTAAGCGCAAACGGAATTATGAACGGAACAGACGGATTTTTTAATCCGGACGCATTCATAAACACGGAGCAGGCAGTTGCCGGAGTAAACAGACTTTTTAAGCTTTCGCTGAACAAATGACGCAAGCTGCGCAAAACTGTTACCAAAAAGCCGTTTTAAAGGCGAACCATAATCCGTTTAACGGATTGCTTTATTCAAGACTCTTGCCAATTGCGGGATTTTAATTCTTAAATATGATGAGCAAATAAAAAAGGGCTGCGGCAAATTCCGCAACCGGATAGGGAAGTAATTTGAAAGAAAAAACAGCCGAAATGGCATAGCAAAAGCAAAAATCAAAGCTGAAGACTCAGTAAAACGGGTTTTCAGCTTTAATTTTTTATTAACACATTTGCTTTTTGCCAAAATAAAGATATTTTTATTTACTAAGCTTTTTATCTTGCGGCATCAGAACCTCACGCAGCTGTATATTCTCCCCGTATCGGCTGTCCTGTATTAATTTAACGGAAACAACACGAACACATTCGGGTAATTCCACTCCATAACGATAGAAAACTCCCTGCTCCGTATCTTCCAAATCGCACGAGTACGTAGACTCAAACAGCTGTCCGTTACACTTTAGCCCGTCAACGTCAGTCGTTTCGTTTCTCGTAAAATCCGCCTGTTTTGTTCCGATATTAAGATTATAATATAACGGAATTTCCATAGTTTCGCCGTTATCGAGTTCTACTAAGTATTTCCCCAAATAATCGTCCTGCTTATCAATCATATATCCGTCAACAAACATTACGTGTTCCTTCATAATCTCGGTTCGGTGAACAAATTCTATCAAGCGTCCGCTTTTTCTCTTTCCGTATCGGTAAAGATCATGTGCCGCACTCAATGCCATTGTGCGAAAATCCTTATTCTCACCGTGCATCATCTCCGCCGTATAAGCAAGATTAAACAGCACATCATTTCTTTGAAGATGATCTCTGTTAAGCAAGCTCCAATTTGATATACTAACGCCGATAATACCCTTGGCGCAGCGTTCTGACCAATCCTTGACAGCCATACCGTCAAAATTAGCTAAAACTACCGGGAAACCTCGTTTTAAAAACTCATCCTCCCAATCCTGATTAAGCGACCAATACCAATGATAAATAACAATATCACGCGGGATTTTATCAATAGCCTCCCACGTTGCCGGTATTTCCTCTAAAAACTCACCCGTTCTCTGATTTGTAATAACACGTCTGCTTCCGCCCCACGTCTGTCCCTGTCTGCCGATGGCATTAAGAAGCTTATCACCCCACATTGCGGTTTTTATTCCTCTTTGCGACAAATAGTCATGTATCCTGATAATATCCTGTGCAAAAAGTTCGGCCGGGTCTTTATCCCTGCATTTTTCACATAAGCATACGGACATCAGCTCGTCATGACCGATATGTATCATTTCAGGCTCAAATATCTCAATTACCTCGTCGAGCAAGTCAAAAAACAACTCATAGCTTTTCGGATTCGAAGGGCAATAAGTGTCGGGCAAATCGTCCGCTTCTCTCTCACGCAGCTCCGGGTGCTTATAAAGCAGATAATCGCAGTGCGACAAAGACGGCATCTCCGGCATTACCGACATTCCTTTTTCGCGGCAATAGTCTATCAGCTCACGCACCTCTGCCTGAGTTAAATAGCTTCCACCGCCGTTTTCCATATGAATTGAATTACGTGCCCAACAAGGACTGTTTTGAATGTCAAGGCTTTGACCCTGATAATCCATAAACTTTTTGCAGTACTCCTCCCACCCCGAATTAATCTCCGGATGTTTTTTGTATTCCATGGCACCGCCTACCTCAAACACCATGCAATTATATCCGTAATGAACACACAAATCTACAAAATCATAAAAAAACGGTACATCATTCTTAGCCGGAAGATAGACCTTTACACTTCTGTGAGGCAACTTATTTTGATTATGCATATTCATACTCCTTTCTTTATTTTAATGGGCTGTTCAAAAAGCCGATGACTTTTTGAACAGCCATTATTTATTCTGCTGTAAAATCAGCAAACCTAATCAAAGCGCACATTAAAAGGTGTGATTTGCTGACAGCAAGAAAAGAAGCAATTTCGTGAAAAGTCAAATAACTTGATTTTTCTTCTTTCCCTGCAATCGGGAGTTTTAACGTCCGTTATTCCAGCGGCTGAAACTTAACGGCCAAGTCATCTTGTATAACCGCTGTTCCTATCTTGGGACTGCGTCCGTTGCCGGACATCATCATACCCGGTGTCATACCGCCGCCCAACGTATCCATATCGTAATGAACATCAAATACCATTCCCGGTTTGACGCTCTTCTTAAAATTAAACTGTGCGTTGTTTAAAGAAAGCTTAACAGGAATATCGCAAGCGCTCTTTGTCTTAAGTGCTGCCGCAAGAGGCGACGTATTAACCGAAAATACAATATCACCCGGCATATAAACATGCTCTCCGCCCTGCTCACGCATGGAAATATTACCCCAAAGAGCCACATATTCACCGACGCTCGGCGAAAGCTCAAAGTGCAGTGTAATATCATCATCGGACTGCTGAGTAACCGTAAGCTCATAATCACCCTTGATTGTAACATCACCGATATAATATCTGCTTTCACCGTCATTGCCCTCAATAGGCATTTTAATCTCGGGCGAACCCGTTATGTTACCCAAAGACAGAAATGCCTGATATGTTCCGCCCGGCAAAACGTCATGAACACGGAACTCCGCTTCCTCACGAACGCTTTTTGCCTTACCCGGTGCGCTGACGGGCAGAGAATCAACATTGAACTTGCTGTCAACCATAACCGACATAATGTTTCCGTCCATATCCTTTAAGGTAATTGCCGGGTAAGCACCGTTATAGCAAGGCGCTGCGGCAACGTTTTTCCAATCGGCAGACAACGTTATATTTCCGTGTACCTGTGTTTCGCTCGTCAAGCGGACTGTTTCGGGAATAATTCTGTATCCTATCCGCTTGTTGGCATATTCCATAAACTCGGGGTTTTCTTCAGCCATAACCTTAGAAAATCCATGCAAGCCTATATATGTACCGTGAACTATATCTATCCAATGTGCAAAATCCACACCGTCTCCCCAAATATCAAGTCTATGCATTTCTCCGTAATGCTCAGGCTCCATAACTATGGGAGCGTGTTCCCAGATACCGTCACCGAGAGTTTTATCCTCAGGCAGAATAAAGCGCATCTTGCCGTCAACACCGGCATATCCGTCATTACGAAGTCCGAATCCCAGACGGATTACGTCATTTTTAACCTCCGGGAAAAATCTGTCGTTAAAGTTTTGACCCATATCGTCCAAAACAACAACTTTTGTTTTCTTAAAGTGTTTTGCATGAAGCTCCATATGCATACGAGCAGCCTCGGGAGTCAGCTTATAACCTGCCGAGCCGGTATGTCCCTCACCCCAAATTCCGAGAGAGCCGATGTCGATATAGGCAATGTTCGGGTTGCCGTCATAACGCTTTGCAACCTCGCCCAAAAATACGTCGAGATTTGCAAGGAATATCGGGTCGTCAAAATACGGCATACTGTAAGCGTCGGGACTGTCATATCCCCACCAATGAATCTTTGCACCCTCGTCAAATACCCATTTCGGAGTAGCGTATACGTGTCCTGTTTCCGATGCGGTAAAACGCAGGGAAATCTGTTTTCCGACACGCTTAAACTTTTCGATAGCTCCGTCTACCATACTAAAATCATAAATTCCCTTTTCTGGCTGAACAACCGACCACGGAATTCTGATGTAGATGTTTGAAAGTCCGGGAACATCCTCAAAATATGTACCGTTATCATAGTGAATGTCATAGTTTACAAGACCGTTATCCAAATAGTAGCTGAAAATTCCCATATACGGATTTACAAGTACTTCTCCGCTGTCCGTAAAGGTGCGGTTGATATTTCCGTCAGATCCGATTTGCTCACAGCCGTTTTCAAGCTTTGACTGCATAGCAAGCAGCTCCGCAAGCGTTACGGCATCTCCGGGTCTGAAGCTATTGTTTTTACTGATAACACCACGGCTAAATGCTTCTTCGACACCTGCAAGCTCCTCTTGGTTCAAACCGCCGAGGTCACCGTAAGGAAGATCTTTTTTCTCAAACCCGTTTGCTGCGGGATTCATTTTGACAATCCATGAAGCCGCCTTTGCTCGTGTGAGGGGTTCTTCGGCAGAAATCGCTCCGCAAACCGCCTCAACTGCGGCTGCCATCTCTTTTCCGGCAAAGTTACCGTTCAAAGAGGAATCCGCTTTCGGCTGAACGGGAGACAATTCACCGTTTCTGAAAAGTATTAATGCAGCGTCCAATTGGCGCATAGGCTGTCCGGGATCTGCCGATATACCTCCCAAAAGTCCGGACGCAACAGCATTTGCAATCAAGTCTTCTGCCCATGTACCGTTTACGGCACTTATATCCTTATCCGCATCAAACACATCAACAAGCGTGCATGGCGTAACATCATAGTAAGGCATATAACCGGTTACCGTTTTAACACCCTCGGATGAAGTATCCGGAACTCCCCACTCTACACCCATTGTGATAGAGCTGCCATCAGCCAAATTAGCCGTGACATGACCCGGAAGTGTTACATTTCCTCCTTTTTCGCAGCGGAAATAAGCAATTTCGGTGTTTGTAATCTGCTTCTTATCACGGATACCGACAAGTGAGCCGAGCATCTCGAGCTCATCTATCCTAAACGACTGCTCTTTAAGATTTGCAGCTTTAATTACAAGACGGAATTTCTCGCCGCGTACCGGACTTGAAAAATGGATATCACGACTTTCGGCTTTTTTCGACTCGGAACGATTCCAGCTGAGTATCTCGCCCGAACGGACGGTTTTCCAGCTGTTACCCTGCCAAACGTCAATCCCCAAATTCGTTACACCCATGCCCTTTCCGTCGCACGAATAGATGCGAAGGTCAGACATTTCCGCGGTATAACCGCCAAAATCCAATTCAATATGATACGGGAATGACGGCTTTATGCTTCCGTCCGTAACCATACCGTCTGTGTTCTTTCCGTCGTTAAGGCGTTCCGGACCCAATTCCTCCAGATACGGAATATCTGTTGTAATCGTTGCCCAGCGTGTCAGATTTTCCGACGCCGCCAACCCCTTAATCGGGGTAAGCGACGCCACAGCAAGCGCAACGGTAAGTATCATTGACAATATCTTTTTCATTTTTCTATCATTCCTTTAAACCCTGCCAAAATTTTTGCACTTTCCGCCCGTGTGGCACGTTCATCGGGTCGGAATTGATTTTCATAGCCGCTGATTAATCCAAGACTTCTAAGCGCATAAACCGCTTCCTTAGCATAGTCCGCAATATCAGCGTCATCTGCAAATAACTCTCGCGACTGTGAAGTTTTCAGTGTTTCGGGCAATGCTCTGTAAATCATTATCGCCAAATCCTGACGTGTTATATCGTGTCCGACACCGAACATTCCGTCTGCAATTCCGTTGATAATTCCTGCATTCTTTGCCGCCGCAAGATATGAATCGCTCCAGTTTTCTTCAGCATCCGCAAAGCCTGATTTTCCTTCGGGATTTAATCCCATCGACAATACAAGCATTTTAGCAAACTCTTCTCTTTTTACCGTATTTTCGGGATAGAAGCAGTTTTCGCCGACGCCGTTTACAATTCCGTCTTTGCGAAGCTTTTCAACATACTCGTAAGCCCAGTGATTTGAAGATACATCCGAAAATCCTTTTTCCGCATCGCTTGTATCATCCTTAACGTCCGGCTTCGGAGTTACATTCGGCATAATAACCTTGTTGCTTACGCCGCCGTTACCTCCGCCTCCGCCGGAGCCGCCCGAGCTGCTTCCGGACGATAAGGTAACTCTTACGGCATAGTCAGCCGAAGTTCCGTCCTCAGCACGAACGGTCAAAGTAACCGTGCCTTTGAAATCCAGTGATGTTTTTCCGCTTTCAATCACTGTATCGCCATTTAAAAGTACAGCACCTTCCGAAATTGTGAATACGGGTATTCTGCCGAATATCGTACTTCCTTTCGGAAGAGTAACATCAATGCTGTTTCCTTTAATTTTTCCTTTGTTTCCGTCAATGGAGAATTGCAAAATATCTTTGCCGCTCTTTTGAGGACGCAGCTCGAATGTGCCCGTTACGGTTTCTCCTTCAACAACGGCCGTCACTGTATACTTTCCGTATTCCTTCAGACCGCTCATATCTGACTTTTGCTTAAAATTACCGCTTTCGTCGGCTGTAACCTCAAGAATTAAATCTGTTGCTGATCCCTTAACGTGAAGAGGAACTTTAACGTCAGCCGGTACAAAAAGCCATCCCGATATCTCCGCTGTTTTTTCGGCAGCATTATATACCGCCTCTATTTTCTGGTTTTTTACTACATTTTGCTTTTCACTTTCAAGCAAAGGCTCAAACTCTGCACGAATTTGTTCGTCATCAACGGCTTCGATTGCCGATTTTGCAGATTGATAATCGCGATATGCTTTGGTATCCGCAAACGTATCAATAGCTTTTTTAATATTTTCGTATCTGTCAAATGCCAAAACAGAGATTTCAGCTAGTGTATAATCTTCGCGCTCCGCTCCCGTAATATGTAAAATCAACGTTTTTGTTTCTGCCGTTTCGGGCAAAATTATACGAGCTGTTCCGTCTGTAAAGGTAAGATTGCTTTCAGCGCCGAACGCTGTAAACACACCGTCTTTTTCATAACCTGCCTTAATGCGTGACGGTGTCGGAGCATTTCCCGTAAATATTATAATTTTCGGTGAAAACGCACGCTTAAATTCCAAACGGATTTCATGCGGCTTTTCTGCGGAAGGAATAAATCCAAACTGTGAAGTCCATACAGTTTCAACATTTCCGTCGGTCAACGCCTCAAATCCGGGTTTTGTCTGATATTCCACCTGCTGCGGCAAAAGCGGCGCCTCTGACTTGCTTCCTCTTACCGAAATTTCATTAATACTGAAATTATGATAGTTTTTGTCCAAAATAACATCGGTTATCTTCAAACGCAAGCCGTTTGTGACCACATCTGCCGTAATTGTATCAAACTCATAATCATCAGATGCGGAAATACCACCTCTTGTAAAGCTGAATTCCTTGAGTTTTTTCCACTCGCCGTATTCTTTGTATTGCAGCTCTCCTTTAAGAATTCCGCAATATCTTGCATATGCCGTAGCCAATTCAAGCTCATCAACTTGGTAATAATCATTACCGAAATCCAACGCTATGTATGCCGGATTATCCGTTGACGGCTGAACGCCTGCCTTGCATGTAAGCTTAGTATCAAAATCACCGTCAGTTAAATTCTCTGCTTTATAGTTCGACGAATCAAAATCATAGCTTACATCTGTCTTTGCAGCCGGCGCTAAATTTGACGGTTTGTCATTCAAAACTTCACCGAATACTGCCATCTCGTCCATACGGAAATTATTCCAGCTTCTGTTTGCGTCTTTAATATAAACTCGAATTCTTGAAGTCTTTATACCTGTGGGAAGGCTGACAATCGACTCGGCACTGCCCTCCTTTAAATCTGTTGACTCTTTCCATGTGAGTACATGATCTTCCAAAACTGTGCTCCACTGACCTGTTTTATCGTTATATGCATCCACATCAATTCTTTTTACACTCTGATTTGCAAATTGTCCTTGGAAACATTTAAACTGTATGCTGTGCATAGCGGCAAGCTTACCCTTGAAAATCACATCAAAGCAGTAATCCCTGCCCATATTAACGCTCTTAGGCACATCAACAACCAACGGCTCATTTGCATACGAGCTCTGATTATTAAGTCGCTTCAAATCATAAAAGCCGTTTTTGTAATCAAGTGCTGCGGTTGTCATGTATACCGCACTCAAAACAGACGGATTGGATACCGGCGGCTCTGACGGTGTGGGCGGCTCTGACGGTATCGGAGCGTCTGCCTCTTTACCGTAAAGCACTATCTCGCTGATTCGGAAATGTCCCCATTCGTTCTTATGTTCGGTTACCTTAAACTGTAAACCGTTGGCAACTATACCGAGGTCGATTCTGTCTATCTGCGAGTTTGTACTTCCGTATCTTCCGCTTCTCTCAAATGTAACATCTTTCAGCTTAGTCCATTCGTCGCCGTTTTTATATTCAATCGTCATAGCTGTTACGCCTGCATTTTTGGCAAACAAGCCAACCATATCCATGCTGTCAAAATCATAATAATTGTTGCCGAAATCCATTGTGATAATTCCTGGATTATCGGGTGTAGCATTAAAATTCGTCAGCATTTCCGACGCAAAGTATCTGTCAGACAAATTGCTGAGCGGTCTTGCGCCGTCGCAATCAAAATTAGCCGTTACAGTCGCATATTTCGCCAAGCTGTCGATAGCCTTTCCTGTCAGCTCGCCGTAGCCTGCAAGCTCTTCCATGCGGAAATTATCCCATGTTCTGTTTGCGTCCAATATATACACACGCAAACGGCTTGAAGTTATCGGTGTTTCAAACTTGACTACCGCCTTACCCGTATAGCTGTCGCCGGATTTGAGCCACGTTATATCGTATGTCTGCTGCGGACCGCTCGGCCACGAGTGAGTTTCATCGTCATAGCCTGCAACTCCGACTTTTTTAATACCCTGATGTTCGATAAGTCCTACGTTACATCCGAGGTCAAGGCTTTGGTATTTTGCAATATATCCGTTACATACGATATCAACATAATAACTGCCGTCCGACATATCGGTATTCTTATCCAATGACACAACAACCGCACCGTCCATGCTGCCGTCATTTAGCTTATCCATATCGCTGTTTGAGGATTCAAGCGGCATATCGGTATAGTTTCTTGCGTCCAACCTTGAGCCGGCAAGCTCCGTTTCGGATGCTGCCTGTACCGAAAAACAGCCTAATCCGTTAAACATCATCAATCCAGCAACACAAAGGCTGCATAATCTTTTCATTCTTCTCATTGCGAAGTTCTCCTTACTCATAAATCACAACACACCGATGTCGGATTGAATTAATCAAATATCAATCCTTCTTATCGGTCGATATTTAATTAATTGCTGTGCGGCTGTAATTCCACCGCATTGCAAATCGGAGAGAGCACACTGTCTAAAACAAGAAGCTTAATTGTTTTTCCGTCTGCATTATCAACGTCAAATGTGCAATTAACAGCTCCGCCGTCCGTTTTTTCCGACTGTACAACAGCAATCATTTTTTCGCCGCTGTATAAAGCCGCATAAAGAACCGCACCGTTTCTGCCGTCTTCAAGCGTAATATCTGCGCTGACATTGATTGTGCCGCTGCCGAATTGATTATTTGTACCTTTATTTCCGTTAACGGTATATGATATATTTGCACTGTTTACCGCAGGAATGTATGATTCATTGCCGTAGATTAACATATCACTGATTCTGAAATGTCCGTATCCTTTATTATAATCCGTTACGTTAAATCTCAAGCCGTTACCCGTTACGCCGAGGTCAATTCTGTCAATCTGCAAATCCGTACTTCCGTATCTTCCGCTTCTGTTAAAGGTCAAATCCTTTAGCTTAGTCCATTCTCCGCCGTTTTTATATTCAATCGTCATAGCTGTTACGCCAGCATTTTTAGCGTGCATTCCAACCATATCCATGTTTTCAAAATCGTAATACTTATCGCCGAAATCCATTGTTATAATTCCGGGGTTTTCGGTTGTTGCTTTGAAATCCGTCAGCATTTCCGACGCAAAATATCTGTCCGTCAAATTGCCGAGCGGGAAATTACCCTCGCAGGTAAAGTTTGTCGTCACGGAGGCATTTTGCGCCAGGCTGTCAACGCTGTTGCCTGCAAGTTTTCCGTAAGCTGCAAGCTCTTCCATACGGAAATTATTCCACGTTCTGTTTGCGTCCAATATATACACACGCAAACGGCTTGATGTTATCGGTGTTTTAAATTTGATAACAGCCTTGCCTGTATATTTACCGTCTTTTTCGGGCCAGACTACATCGTAAACCTGCTGAGGTCCGCTCGGCCATGTATGAGTTTCATCGTCATAGCCTGCGATTCCGATTTTTTTAATATCCTGATGTTTGATGAGTCCTGTGTTACATCCGAGGTCAAGGCTTTGGTATTTTGCGATATATCCGTTGCATATGATGTCCAGATAATATTTGCCGTCAGACATATCAATATTCTTATCCAATGATACAACAACTGCGCCGTCCATGGTACCGTCATTCAGCTTATCCATGTTGGTGTTATCGCCTTCAAGCGGCATATCGGTACAGCTTCTTGCGTCTAACTTGTCACCAACCAAGCTTGGCCCGTAAAGTGCTATTTCACTGATTCGGAAATGTCCCCAGCTATTCTTATGCTCCGTTACCTTAAACTGCAAACCGTTTGTGACTACGCCAAGGTCAATTCTGTCAATTTGCGAGCCGTCACTTCCGTTTCTTCCGCTTCTGTTAAAGGTTACATCTTTTAGTTTTGTCCATTCTCCGCCGTTTTTGTATTCAATCGTCATAGCGGTTACGCCTGCGTTTTTAGCAAACAAACCAACCATATCCATACGGTCAAAATCGTAGTATTTATCGCCGAAATCCATTGTTATAATTCCGGGGTTTTCGGGTGTGGCATTAAAATTCGTCAGCATTTCCGACGCAAAATATCTGTCCGTTAAATTGCTGAGCGGGAAATTGCCCTCGCAGGTAAAGTTTGTCGTCACTGAAGCATTTCGTGTCAGGCTGTCAATGCCTTTCCCTGTCAGTTCGCCGTAAGCTGCAAGCTCCTCCATACGGAAATTATCCCATGTTCTGTTTGCATCCAATATATACACACGCAAACGGCTTGATGTTATCGGTGTATCAAAATTGACTACCGCCTTGCCCGTATAGCTGTCGCCGGATTTGAGCCACGTTATATCATAGGTCTGCTGCGGAGCGCTCGGCCATGTATTGGTTTCGTCATTATAGCCTGCAACTCCGATTTTTTTAATACTTTGATCTTTAATAAGTCCAACGTTACATCCGAGGTCAAGACTCTGGTATTTTGCAATAAATCCGTTGCATACAATGTCCACAAAATACTTACCGTCAGACATGTCAACATCTTTCTTCATCTTTACGGCAACTGCGCCGTCCATTGTGCCGTCATTTAACTTATTCATTTCACTGTTTCCGGATTCAAGCGGCATATCGGTATAGCTTCTTGAGTCCAACTTTGAGCCGATAAGCCCCGGCTCGGACGCAGCCTGTACCGAAAAACCGCTAAATGCGCTAAGTAACATAAATCCCTTAACACAAACGCTACACAATTTTTTAATTCTTTTCATCTTGTAATCCTCCTTACTCATAAACAACTACATCACGTTCTTTTCCCCAAACAAATGTTACAAATACACGTTTTCCGGCCGTAAAATCAGGGTCATTAAACGATATTGCTCTAACATTCTTATTATCGCCGGCTACGTAATACACATTGCCGACTCCGGATTCAAATACATTCTTTTTATAACCCTTGATGTCCATGCTAAAGAATTCGCTGTCTTTAAGCGTAACTTTTCCGTTGACAAACAGCATTGACTTAACAACGAACGGCCACTGCAAGCCTGCCCACTCGAAGATTTCTTCATAATCATCACTGCCCTGATGTGCAAATTCTCCGTCACCGCGAATTAATTCGCCCTGCTCGTTATACTCTGGATTCAGATACATTGCACGGAAAGCCTGAACTTCACCGTCTGTCATAGTATACTGTATAATGTCACCGAATTTCAGTTGATCGGCACGAATATCACGGCGAACAGGTCTGACTCCGGTAGGATTGTTAAGCCAATCACGAGCTTTTGCATCTGCGTCACGGAAAATTATCTTCTTTTCGGCGCCGCTCTGTATACCGGTAATGCAAACGGTAACATATCCTTCGCTGTTTAAAGCCGTTCCGACAGATTTTACGACAAATATCGAGTCTTCACTGCTAACCTTTGCCTGCGATGCATCTGCCTGACGAACAAGTGCAAGATGTGCCGTGTAGCTTCTGTCAATCTCATAAATCTCGCATGTAAAGTTCTCATCTTTGCTGATTTCTTCAAGGGTGGAAATTCGGAATATCTTCTCATCCACTCCGTCCTCGGGAACAGTAAATACCGTTGCCGATTTCGAAAGCCTGTAAATATCATCGAGTATTATGCCGCGGGTCTTGTATTCCTTTGCCGGTGTATAATTAAAGTCGTTGTCCTCGCCGCGTTCTTCCGCCGGAATCATTGACGCAAGCTCAATACGGGAAATTTTACCCTCAACGTTTATTTGTACTTTTATAATTTTATCTGTAATCATATCCTTGGCGGCATACATATCTCTCGGACCTTTTACGGCTTTTCCGCCAGATGTTACCGCCTCGCCGTCCATAACCAAAGCAGCACCCGAGGATATTTCTTTTATGCAATATCCCTCATTCTGCAAGAGAATTTTAGCTCTGCACACGTCCTCATCATCGGGGTCTGCAAGCAACTTTGATATGTACGCATATCGGTTTTCCGCTCCCACATCATAGCTCTCATGGAACAAAAGCTTTCCGCAGGCGTCAAGATAGAACGAACCGCTCTTTCCTCCGATATTATCTTCATTTAAGCCGTATGCCGGGTTGATTTCATATTCCATTCCGCTGATGTATACAACTCCGCTGCCGTTGACTGTGGCATTTCCGCTGACAACACCGTCCACAACAACAAATTCCAAAGCATAATCTCTTTTGTCATCGAGAGTTACGCCGTCCGGCAGTCTAACACCTACAACCGAATTGTACTGGAGCTTGTCAAGCGGTAACTCTCTGCCGTCAAGGTAAGCGAATGTATCGCCATCTTCAAGCTCTATTGTTTTGCCGTCAATTTTATTGTAAATCCAGCGTTTTCCCAAATCAACCGACTTAACCTGAAAATACTCATAAACCTCCGCAAATATACAGTCATAAACACCGTCATCATTATTATCCAATAAAACATAACGCACATTAGGTTTACATAATTCGTCGGGCGTTACTATCTGAGTTCCAAAGCTTGCCACATACACGCCGTTTTTAAAATAGCTTGCACCGTCTGCCAGCTTAAATCGCTGCACACTTTCGGGATTTCCGACATATGCTTCAACGCTGACATTATCTGCCTTCACCGTGTCATCACCCAAGTAAGAAACTGTGCGATTGTGCTTTGTAGGTATTACGCAGCAAACCGTTTCGCTATCGTCAACATACACATCGGCTCTGTAACCGAGATAACGCCCCCACTTGCTGTCTGCGCTCATAATTCTTCCGTCTACCGCCAATCCGCTTGCAACAGTTCCCGAAGCGTCATACAAGGATGTCAGCATATTAGCCGTAACAATGCCGTTTACGACCTCAATTTTAAACACACGCTCCAAAAGGTTATATCCCTTGCGAATTTTGTAGCCGCTTTCATTTGCGCCGACGGTATCGAGTACCATAAGGTCTATATGCAAAGCGTTGTAAACAAGCGTCATTCCCTCTTGTACCGTTAAGAGCTGTTCTGCGCTGTCAAGTCTTACATTATTCAAAAGGCGCTCCTCACGTGCCGTCTGCAAATAGCCCACAGGATATCCACCGCGCATCTGCGCATAGCCGGAATAGCCGCAAACAGAAAGCATTATCTTTACCATTTCGCCATACGAAACACCTGCATCCGGACGAAATGTTCCGTCAGGGTAGCCATTGACAAGTCCCATTCGATATGCAGTCTCCACACTTGCGGCATATGAACTGCCCGGTGCAACATCCGTAAACAATCCCGTTGCCGACTGGAGATTTGCTCCGGCTGCGGCC
Source organism: uncultured Clostridia bacterium (assembly GCA_934486495.1). Taxonomy (GTDB): domain Bacteria; phylum Bacillota; class Clostridia; order UBA1381; family UBA1381; genus RGIG9115. The sequence goes on along the minus strand of CAKSPW010000003.1, from coordinate 18,268 downwards.
AAAGCCATATCAACCGCCTGTATTCTCGTCAAAGATGCACGGCCCTGCATGGCGCTGTTTGCAATGCCAAGCTGATACAACAGCTCATTCTGCTGCTGCTTTACCTCGTCTTTGCTTTGCGCTGCGCTTACAGGGACAATAATCGCGCTCAGCATAAGCGAAACCGCGCATATAATACTACATATTTTTTTCATATTACACATTCCTTTATTTATCATGTTTTATAACTTTACAATTTTCCGTATTGCTATTTCTTCCTGCGAGTACTGTTGTCACGAAACGCTTTCGGCGTCTCTCCGTAATACTCCTTAAACTGCTTGATAAAATAAGCATAATCCCCATATCCCAATCGCTCCGCAATGAATCCGATTTGGTTTTGAGAAATTTTAAGCATTTCAACTGCTCTTTCCATTTTTATCTTAATTATCTGGTCTCCGATATAGCACCCTGCGTGCTTATGATACAAATGCCCCAGGTAATTCGGCGAATATCCGAAATGATCCGCAATTGATTTTACCGAAAGCTTTTTTCCGATATTCTCCGCAATGTACTCGTTGACATTTTCTACAATGAAATCTGCATTTTCTTCCTGCTCCGAAGACTCATCTTCTGCTCCGAGCTGTTCTCTGCCGCCGCTTAACCGCGCAACCGCTGTTTGCACGGCGGATATTAATTCCTTGTTTCTGAAAGGCTTAAGGATATAACCGCAGGCACCGATATTTACAGCACTCTGCGCATATTCAAACTCACTGAGGCTTGTCAGAAAAATAATCTGCACACGGTCGTCGATTTTTCGCATCTGTTTCGCCATCTCCACACCGGACATCAGTGGCATCTTTATATCTGCAAGTACAATATCAAAATGTTCCATCTGAAAGGCATTCAAACCAAGCTGACCGTTTATAGCAGTACCGCCTACCCGAACACCGTACTGCTCCCAGTCAATGTTTTCTTTCAACAAATCCAAAACATACGGTTCATCATCGCAAATCAGCATATTATACATTTTCATCCTCCTCGTCCGATTGCGTCTTAAAGGGAAGAACAAGTATTATGTCCGTTCCGTGTCCATACCGGCTCTCGCAGGTAATATCATACCTTGTATCAGAATACCTGAGTCTGATTCTCTCACTGATGTTATACAATCCGTAACCGCTGCCCGGTCGGAATTGAAAAATCTCATCTGCCTGTTCGGGCGTCATACCTATTCCGTTATCTGAAACGGTAATTCGCATATCCGCTCCCTCACGGCGGGCACGAATCGTAATTTCGATTTTTCCGTCCACCATAGCATGCTTAACCGCATTTTCCACGATTGGCTGAAGAATGAAGTTCGGCATCAGGCATACCTCCGTACCCGGCTCTATCTCATATCGCTTTTGTACCGCACCGGGGCGCTGTATATCGATTATATCAAAATAATCGTCCAAAATAGCGATTTCGTCCTCAAGGCTGTTGCCATCGGTACGCTTGGACAGTGCACGGCGGTAAAAACCGGAGGTCTTACGTGCAATTTTTATAATATCCTCATCCTTACCCGCACTTGCGAGTTGGGAAATGATGTTAAATATGTTATACATAAAATGGGGGTTGATTTTTGCTTGAAGCATTTGAAGCTCCGCATCCTGTTTTTGAATCATTACCTCGTACACGTCATTTACAAGATGTTCCATGCTTTGCGCCATAGCGTTAAAGGCGTCGGCAATAGCGGCGAATTCATCCGAACCCATATCGCTGATGCGCGCCTCGTAGTTGCCGCATTGAAACTCTCTTATCCCGTCGACGATGCTGTCGATATTATGGTAAAGAATTTTTCTGAAGCCAAGCGCTATTAAGAAAGCAAGTATAAAGCAGAACAAAGCAATTAAGCCGACGTTGCGTGAAACGGCTAACAAGCCCTTGCTGATGTTACTGTGAGGCATTGAAAGTTTGATTGTGTATCCTCCGTTTGCAAGCTTCTGTTCCGCATTAAAACGAAATTCATTGTTTTCCCGGCTGTCCCGGTTTGTATAAACTTCTTTTCCGGCGGGGTCAATAACGGAGTAGTAAACCTCTTGTTGAAAATTCTCAGGCACAGTGTCACCGAAAAGCTCATCCAGACTGACTGTAATACGAAGCATTCCGTTGTCCTTATTTGAAGAAAAATTACTGAGCTTTGCCAAAAGGGAAACCGTTTTAAATTCTGCATCATCATCCGTTTGCTTCCACTCTACAAAATTCGGATTTGAATACAGCTCCTTGTAATACGGTTCGTTTAAAATTCTGTCGGTATGCATTACTCCGAAATTCTTTTGATGAATTGCAATATCGTCACTTGAACGTCTGTAATAGTATTCGGGTATGCTTGTATTATTTAAATATAAATTTAAGACAAGATGCATATCGCTGAGGATTAATGCTGTCTTACCCTTAGGCAAAAGATAGTCGTTAAGGAAATCCTGCCGTTCAAGTCCTTTGTATTCTTTTCCCACAGCCGCATGGAATGACTGATCAAAGATAAACATATCCGCAATTCGCTTAATCTCGTCCATCTTTCTGTCTATCTTAGAACAAACCTGCGCCGCCGTATCGTCAACAGATACCGCATAGTTGTCATACACTTGATTACGAAGTAAAAAATAAAAACTTGTGCTTGACAACAAAATACAAAAGAAATTCAGCAGTGTAAAAAACAAAATCAGCTTTGTACTGTAACTGTTATTTAGAGTTTTCCTCCATTTCATGTTGTTTCCTCCTCATAGCGTCATAGGATTTTTGTATTCCTAATTTCAATTTCACTCACCGATGTCTTGACATAGAGAACAGTCGCCCCACAAGTTTTTGTCAATATACCGCTTTCGGTCAGACTCTGCCATTTTGCGTGCGAGCCTGACCGCAGCCATACATGACACAATGCGTAAATCGGTGTTTATCCGCTTTTATTATAACATGAAATTCAATATATTTCTACTGTTTTTTTACTTTTTATTATTCCCTAACTTATTTCTGTTTTCTTTCCAGGTTTTCTCTTCCGAGGCAAGAAGCTTATCCATTCCCGCCTTATCGGTATCCTCAATGAGTTTATCAAGAAGCATATTAACCTCCTGTTCATCGGCAGCAAACAACATCTTTGCACGTGCACGCTTATGAAGGTCGGTTACCGTCTGATAAATAATTCCCTCATCTGTTGACTGATCCGGAATAATGCCTGAAAATTCGCTGATATCCTTAGCATAGGGCCATATGTTTGTCAACTGCTGTTTCTTGCCCCATGATTTTTTGTTCTCCGGAGCCTGTTCGTTGACGAAAATACCTGCTCCGTCAACATACGATGTATTACCAAGTCCTGCGCCCGAACCGTTTCCGGTCAGTTCTTTGCCCGGGTTCGGTGCTTCAAAATAGTTTTCCTTTAAAACAGGATATCCCTCAGGCGTAACCTCATCATAGTACATTCCCTGCGGACCGTAGCTGAACAAACGTTGTCCTTCCGGAGAATACAGCCAATCAAGATATGCGTATATTCCCTCAGGATTTTTAGCGTCCTTTGTAATCAGAATCTCTGTCCATCCCATTCTGTCATAGCCCTGCGAATATGTTTTTGAGCGGTCAAGTCCCTGTTTCATCGGCGGAGTGATTGTTTCCCAATCCGCACCGAGCTTCTTGAGGTCTTCTCTTGTATTTTCGCAAGCGCCGATAGCCGACGTTGTAAGTGCAACCTTACAATTTGCGAATTTCTCCTTAACCTGATCGGCTGTCTGTGAAAAAGCGTCCTGAGTCATGAGCTTTTCCCTGAACAGCTTGTTTAAGAACAACATTGTTTCACGATATGCCGGATGCTTAAAGATAGACTTCATGCTGTCGTTGTCAGTATAAGCAAAATAGTTCAGCATATCGGGAGGCATATTCTCTGCCATTGCCGCCAAAACATATCTTTCTCCCTGGAATACGTCCGTAGTTTCGTACGGGATTACATCCGGGTATTTTTCCTTGACAGCCTTAAGGTAGTTATAGAAATCGTCCAAAGTTTTAATTTCCGGTCGTCCAAGCTCGTTGTAGAATTTTGTATTTACAACCCAACCGTTATTACCGTTCGGCTTGCCTGCCGCATTTGCCCAGTTCGGAATTTCATAAATCTTTCCGTCCGGCTGTGCAAACATTTTAAATACTCCGGAATCCATCAAATCGTTCTTCATCACGGTGTATTTTTCCATGAAATCATTAATCGGAACAATCTTTCCCGATGAAATAAGCTTTGCGGTATCCTGCCCGCGAAGCATTGTTATAACATCGGGGAATGAATCGGATACAATCATTGTTGCCAGCTTCTCCGCAGCCGCACCTCCCGGATCCGTATACTTGATGTTCACCTTTTTGTTTTCCTTAATCCATTTCTCGGGGATACTTGTATCCGCCCATATGGTAGCCGCCGCCGTATCGGAATTGTCGTGCCAGGTAAATGAAAGCTCATCCTCGCCGAACTTAAAATCCCCTACGGGTGTTGATGCGTTGTTCTGTGCCGGCTTTCCGCAGCTCGCCGCAATAACGGCAAACGAACCGGCAAGCAAAATCGCAACACCATTTTTCCAAACTTGTTTTTTCATGTTTACGCCTCCTATGTCATAATTATTAAAAGCTTTTTATGCGGTATATAACATTTAACACCGATAGCTGCTTCTCCAAATCCGAAAAAGCAGCATTTCGAGATAAGCATTACATTTGCCAAAGCCTTCATTAACTCTATAAATACGGCAAAGATAAATATATTTCATTGCCGAATTTTTTAACTTCCTTTTGCGGTTTTATAAACCTGCAACCATCTTCGCACCATTTACAAAAACAGCGCTCTTCTTTTCCTGCCGTTAACCCTTAACAGAACCAAGCATAACTCCGCTTGCAAAGTATTTTTGAAGGAACGGATAAACCACTATAATCGGGATTACCGAAACCATCATGGTTGCGGCTGACAAAGAACGAGTTGATATCATCTTATCCTGCATCATCTCCGCCGCCGTACCTGACATCTGCGCCAAAAGCTGACTTGCCGCATTTGTGTTGATAATCTGTCGCAACAATGTCGGCAAAGGCATCAAATTGGGGTCGTTAACGTAAATAGCTCCGTCGAACCATGCATTCCACTGATTAACAGCCGTAAACAGCGCAAGCGTAGCCACAACCGGTTTAGATACCGGCAAAACAATCCTGAAAAACAGCTTATACTCTCCCGCTCCGTCTATCTTAGCCGCCTCAATCAGTCCGTCCGGCAAATTATCGAAAAACGATCTGAAGATAATCATGTTCCAAACCGAAAAGAGATTTGGTATTACATAAACCCAAAATGAGTTTATCAAATGCAGCTTTTGAATTAATATATAAGTAGGTATAAGACCTGCCGACAAATACATTGTTATAGTACAAAACTTTGCGTAAATTCCTCGAAACTTCAGCTCCCTGCGTGAAAGTCCGTAAGCAAAAATTGCGGTAAACAGTGTGCTTGTCACAGTAGTTATAATTGTTCTTGACACCGTCACTCCGAACGCTCTGACAAGTCGCTTATCCGCAAACACCTTTGCATAGTTCTCCAGCGTAAATACTCGCGGGAAGAAAGTCAAACCGCCGCGCGCCGTATCCGCACTTGTGTTGAAAGAGATTACTATGAGATTCCAAAAAGGATGCAAAATTGTCAGACAAAGAATGCCCATAAGCAAAAATGCCGTAAAAATTAATATCTTATCTGATGTTGCTAAACGTTTCATCTATCTTCTCCTCCTTACCACAAGCTGCTTTCGGTCAGCCGTTTTGATATATTGTTAGCAACGAACAGCATTGAAACGCTTACTACCGATTTAAACAATCCTACCGCCGTACCGTAAGAATATCTCTGTAGCTTAACACCGTATCTGTATACATATGTGTCAATAACATCGCCTACCTCAAGCAATATTGAGTTGTCGCCGTTGTTTGTCAACAGAAGAATATCTTCAAAGCCCGCATTGAGAATTTGAGCAATGTTCATAATAAGCATAATCATAATCTGCGGTATAATACACGGCAGTGTTACGATAAACATTTGCTGAAGCCGGCTCGCTCCGTCCATAGATGCAGCCTCGTAAAGCTCGGGGTTAATTCCGGCAATGGCGGCAATGAAAATTATTGCGTTGAAGCCTACCGTTTTCCAAATGTTTGCCGAAACGAGAATAGTCCAAAAATATTTCGGCTCCGATAAAAAGTTGATAGGGTCTTTTATTACGTTTAATTTCATCAGTATGCTGTTGATTACTCCGTCGTCCACGGCAAGCAAACTGTTGAGCATTCCCGCAACCACAACCCATGAAATAAAGTGCGGCAGGTACGTTACCGTCTGGAATACTCTCCTCGTCCTTTCCATTCGTATTTCGTTAAACAAAAGTGCGAGAATAATCGGTGCCGGAAATCCGAAAATCAATTTCAGAAAGCTGATACCAAGAGTATTTTTCATTAACGTCCAAAAACTGTCACCGGTGAAAAACGCAATAAAATGCTTCAATCCGACCCATGGGCTGTGCGCCACACCCGCAAACAAATCGAAATCCTGAAATGCGATAACCATTCCGAACAACGGTATGTAAGCAAATATCACCAAAAATATAAGTCCCGGAATTACCATTGACTGAAGTACAGCCTGCTCTTTTAGGCAGCCTTTCATACTTTTCTCTTTTTTGCGCTCTGTACGCAAAAGCGCTGTTTTCATTATTCCTTCCTCCTCGACAGCTTTATTCATTTTAATTTCTTACGAGTTTAGTATAATTATTTTTTTTAAAATTGTCAATGGAATAATCAAATATAAATAGGAATTTGCAACGAACACTATATTTTTTTGTACATATTTTCCTATATACAGATATTTAGAGGAATTATATGTAAATCCTCGCCGTCAGCACCTTTTGCACCGCAGCCGCTTCTCCGACAAAATCGCGCAAAAAAAAGCAAATGCAGCGCAGCAATACAAAACATCTACTCATATCAGTATGAACAATTTGCAACCGGACGATTTGAGTAAAATAAGGGCGGCTGAAATATGCCGCTCTTTTTCTGACAACTTTTTTATGTGCTTTCGGGGCATTTCGGGTGAACTGTCGGGAAATAAAGACAAAGAAACACCGCATAAACACTTGAATTGCAAGTATTTATGCGGTGTTTTGATTGGAGCGAGCAAAGGGAATCGAACCCTCAACCTAAGCTTGGGAAGCTCATGTTTTACCACTAAACTATGCTCGCAATTACCTATATATTGTAGCATAGTTTTATGGATTTGTCAAGTATTATTATCAATTTTTCGGTTTCAAATTTCGTTTACCGCCGTCGGATAATCACGCAATTTCTTTCCGCCTCATAACACAATGCCAAACATCAGTACTTCGGCAGAGCCTTGTTTTCCGATTTTATCATGCAGCAGAAAACTGACTGTTATACAGCTCGGCATAAAATCCGTTCTTTTCAAGAAGCTCGTCATGTGTGCCTTTTTCGATTATATTTCCGTCCTTCATAACCAAAATTATATCCGCACCCATTATTGTAGACAGTCTGTGTGCGACTATAAAGCTTGTTCTTCCGTTCATCATATCGGAAAAAGCCGACTGTATTTTTATTTCCGTTCTCGTATCTATTGATGATGTTGCCTCATCGAGAATAAGCATCGGCGGCAAACAAAGCATTGCCCTCGCTATGCACAAAAGCTGTTTTTGTCCGAGTGATATTCCGTCACCGTTTTCGTTAATTACAGTGTCGTATCCGTTCGGCAGGCGGCGGATAAAAGAGTCAGCATATGCGGCTTTTGCGGCATTTATTATTTCCTCATCGGTTGCGCCCGGGTTTCCGTAGGCGATATTTTCCTTAACGGTTGCATTTTTCAGCCATGTATCCTGAAGCACCATACCATAGCTGCGGCGAAGCGAGTCTTTTGTCACGTTTTCTATGTTTATGCCGTCCACACAAATTTCTCCGCCGCCGACATGATAAAATCTCATAAGAAGATTAATAAGCGTTGTCTTTCCGCAGCCTGTCGGGCCGACTATTGCCACACGCTGTCCGCGCTTTACATCAAGAGTTATATTCTTAAGCAGTATTTTCTCGGGCGTATATCCGAACGATACGTTCCTAAGCGAAACACTCCCTGCATTTTCAAGCGTTCGGGCATCTTCCGAATCCGGTGTTTCTTCCGTTTCATCCAGCAGCTCAAATACCCTGCCAACCGACGCAAACGCATTTTGAAGCTCTGTTATTACTCCGCTTATTTCGTTAAACGGCTTTGCATATTGGCTTGCATAGCTTAAAAATACGCTCAACTGACCGATTGTAATTCCGCCGCCGACCGAAAACAGCGCACTTGCAAGAGTTACCCCGGCATATACTATATTATTTACAAGACGTGTGCTCGGATTTGCAAGGCTTGAATAAAACGTTGCGCTAAACGACGCTTTTTTAAGTCGATCGTTTACATCGCCGAATTCCTCAAGAGCTTTTCTTTCATGTGAAAAAGCGTAAATAACCTTTTGACCGTCTATAATCTCGTTAATAAGCGCCGTTTCCTCGCCTCGCACCTGTGCCTGTTCGGTAAAATACCTTCTCGTTTTCTTTGAAATAAAAGAGGCAACAAACAGCGAAAGCGGTGTAAGAACAAACACTATAACGGTTATTGGCGTGTTATAGAAAAACATAACCGAAAGTGTTCCGACAATCGTTATAACGCCTGTAAACAACTGAGATAATCCCATAAGCATACCGTCTGAAAAAGTATCTATATCGGTTATAATACGGCTTAATATGTCGCCTGACGGATGTGAATCGAGATATGAAAGCGGTAAGCGATGAATCTTTTCGGTTGCCTCGTTTCTGAGTCGTTTTGCAATTCCGTATGTGATTTTATTATTACACATTGCCATAACCTGCTGAAGCACTGCGCCGATACCTGCGGCAACTGCGATATATATGCCGTATTTTGCAACAACGGCAAAATCAACTTTTCCTTTTCCTATCATGCCGTCTATCGCACGGCCGCTGAAAATCGGTATTAAAAGCCCGATACACGCCGAAACAGCGGCGCTTACAAAGCTTACTGCCGTCAAAAAACCATACGGCTTAATATATGACATTATTCGTCCGATTTGATTTTTTTTCATTCTACCCGCGCTCCTTTTTTGATGTGCTTTCATGTATTTCTCTGTATACGGCACAGTTTTTCAGAAGCTCGTCATGCGTGCCCACCCCCGACAAACAGCCGTCGTCAAGAACAAGTATTTTGTCTGCATGAGCTATTGATGACGTTCTTTGGCTTACGATAAACACCGTCATATCCTCCGAAAGCTTTTTAATCTCACGGCGAAGTGCGGCATCGGTTGCATAATCGAGCGCCGAGGAGCTGTCGTCAAGAATAAGAATTTCGGGATTTTTTATAACGGCTCTTGCAATTGAAAGCCGCTGTCTTTGACCTCCGGAGAAATTGCGGCCGCCCTGTTCAACCTTGGCGTCAAGCACGCCGTCCTTGCTTTTTACAAACTCCAGAGCCTGTGCTCTTTCGAGCGCCGCATACATTTGCTCATCTGTCGCATCGGATTTGCCGAATAAAAGATTGCTTCTTACCGTTCCCGAAAACAGCTGTACCTTTTGAGCAACAACCGCCGTTTTTTCCTTAAGCGCTGATTTATCCCACGACTTAATCGGCACTCCGTCAATATAAACCGTTCCGCCCGTTGCGTCATAAAATCTCGGAATAAGATTCACAAGCGATGTCTTACCGCTGCCCGTAGAACCGATTATGCCGATTGTTTGACCTTTTTCTGCGGTAAAGCTTATGTTGCTCAGTGCCTCATCCGCACCCTCGGAATATTTTAAACTTACATTTTCAAATCTGACCTTTTCTTTCGTATCGTTTCCCGACTTTACGTTTCCGAACGTCATTGAACCTTCAATATCCAAAATTCCGCCGACTCTGCCCATGCTTACAACAGCACGGCTTAAAAGAACAATCAAATTTGCAAGCTTTACAAGCTCCGTTAATATCTGCGATATATAGTTTACAAGCGCAATTATATCTCCCGACAGAATAAGACCGCCGTTTACGCTTTTTGCGCCGAGCCACAAAATAAGAATTATTCCGCCGTTAATTACAACATAAGTAAGCGGATTGAGCATTGCACTTATTCTTCCCGCGCCGAGCTGTATTTTCTCAAGCATTCCGTTAATTTCCGAAAAATGCTTATATTCGTCCTTTTCCTTAGAAAAAGCACGGACCACACGCACACCCGTCAAATTTTCTCTCGTTGATGATGTGACCTTATCAAGCTGCGACTGACTTTTTTTGTACATCGGCTTTGTTATAAACATTATTCCGAACACTATCACAAAAAGTATCGGTATTGCCGCCGCAAAAATAAGCGCCGCTTTAAAATTTATAGTAAACGCCATAATCATTGCGCCGAAAACTATAAACGGGCTTCGAAGAAAAAGCCGCAAAAACATATTAATTCCGTTTTGAACCTGATTTATATCGGAAGTCATGCGTGTTATAAGCGAAGATAAGCCGATATTGTCAAGCTCCTTATATGAAAGCGTTTGTATATGCTCAAGCAGTCTGTATCTCAAAGACGCCGCCGTTCCTACCGCCGCCTTTGCCGCAAAATACTGCGCAACCGTACTGCATAACAGTCCGAACACAGCCATAAGAATAAGAATTAAAAATCTCTCAGCAATGTATTTTACGTCATTGTTTGCTATTCCGATATTTATTATCTGCGCCACCACGACGGGCACTATAAGGTCAAATGAAGCCTCAAGCATTTTAAAAAGCGGTGCCAGAATACTCTCAAGCTTATATTTTTTTAAATAAGGAATAAGATATTTCATTTAATCATCCTCTGCTTTTCTGTTCAGAATATATATTCCGCCGCAAATGAGAACAAGCGAAGCGATATATGTAAATATTGACGCCGTTATGTCCTCAGCCAAAACAATTCTTGATATAACAACTCCGAAAATCTGTATCGTAAAGCTGAACACCGATATTTTTGACACGGGATTGTATTTTAAAAGAATACCCCAAATCGAATATGCGGCTGCCGATATAAACGCAAGATACATCAGAATAAGTATGCCTTTAAACGTTACCGTATTTACTTCTCCACCGAGCATAAGACCGACAGCGCACAGCAAAACTCCGCCTATAACAAACTGATAACCGCTGATTATAACAGGGTCCTCGCTTTGAGAATACCTCTTTATAAGCACCGACGACGATGCATATGCAACAGAAGAAATAAGCAGCATTATATCGCCCGAATTAATATCCGGTGACAAGCCGTTTATATTTATAAGAAATATCCCGGCAAAGCCGACAATACACGCCGTTATTTTTCTTACCGTCAGCTTTTCCATGCGGAATATGACGGAAGATATGATTATCGCAAAGAAAACACTTGCGCCGTCAAGAAGCGACGCTTTAACAGCTGTCGTCCCGGCAAGCCCCACATAGAAGAAAATATACTGCAAAAACGTCTGGCACAAGGATATTTTGCATACCATGCCGAGCGATTTAAACTTAGGATACACAAGTCGTTTGTTTTTTACGCACAGTGCGGCTATAACATACACACCCGCAAGCACAAATCTCATCCCGGCAAACAGGATTTGCGACCCCGTCCCCTCAATTCTAAAAAGCTCGTAGCCGACCTTTATCGTCGCAAACGCACTGCCCCACAAAAAGCAACAAAAAATCGCCAAAAGCGAATAGACACAGGTTTTTTTATAAATGTTCATTTTATCACCGTTTCATAATATTTTGCCTAATCATTATATCAAACTTAAAGGGCAAATTCAAGTGAGACTGCGAAAAATTGTTGATTTATAACTTAATATCATCATTGACACGGGTATAATTTGAACGGCTTAACAAATTCAAACAGATAACAGCCGTCTAATATACACTGCCGTCATCCGCATGCCACCCCGTTCGGTTACCGCTTTTCCGGAAGTTGTTCCTCCGAAGAAAAAACCGTAACCGGAGCCTGCGGTTCTCTTTTGGAGTTTATACCTTTAACGGAATAGCCCTTGCAAAATACCCATATTGCATCAACTCCTTAAATGCGGGCATGAAAAAGCATCTGCCGCTAAAACAGATGCCAAAGTCCTTAATTGTACATAATTTTTTATATCATTACTAAAATACGCGATTTTTGCGTGTTTTATAAAAAATTAGAGCAAGCGATATATTGCTTGCTCTAACGTGGTGCGCCTGAAAGGACTTGAACCTTCACGTCGGGGACACCAGATCCTAAGTCTGGCGCGTCTGCCAATTCCGCCACAGGCGCATGTATTAAATTGAAGGTTGAAAATGGGAAATGTAAAATTACTGTTTTGATGATTTTATAATGCTTACTAACAATTTTTCCTATTCAACACAATTAGCTAAAAGTAAAGAACTTTCTTTCTCGGAAAGAAATCCGGTTGTCTTTAAAAGCTTAATCCAATATTTTGTTTCTAAGGTTTCTTTCAATGCTATATTCATTTTAGAAACAACATCTTGTTCCGTGCGAATATATCCGAATCCGATTAACAATTCATCTAAAGCACCAAAACAAGATACTTGCCTATTATATCACCTTTTTTTGCTTTTGTCAAGACATAATAGAAAAATTTATGGTTTTTGTAACAATTCCATGAAAAATACGATTTTACAATACAAAACATAAGCTTCATTTGGTTTGTAAAGGCCTCAAAAAGCAGAATTTATGCTTGATTATTTGTTTGGCTATTAAAAATATACTAAAAATGGGTGCAAAAATACAAATAATACAGCAATTTTAAAAAAATATTTAAAAATCTCTTGCTTTTTTTTATAATATATGTTATGATAGTAGGGTATTATATATTAAATTTTCGGAGGTGGATTTTAATGCCTAACATTAAGTCAGCAAAAAAGCGTGTTAAGGTTATAGAGAAGAAGACTCTTATTAACACACAGCACAAGACAGCTCTTAAGACAGCTATAAAGAAGTTCGAAGCAGCTGTTGAAGCAGGCAATGCAGAAGAAGCAAAGGTTCTTTACAATGAGGCTGCAAAGAAGCTCGATAAGGGTGTATGCCGCGGTATTCTTCATAAGAACAAGGCTGCAAGAAAGAAGTCACAGCTTTCTCTTATGCTTGCAAAGCTTTCGTAAGAAGTTAAAGTGTAAATTATTAAAAAGGTGTTGCAATGTGCAGCTCCTTTTTTTTGCCGGTAAATACCGCCAAGTAGTGCAATATGACAAATTGAACATTATTATCTGATGTATTATTATACCACTAATCACCTTTAATCGTTATTGCTATAAGTTTTTACTTGTGAAATTTGTCGAATAAAATAAGAAATCGTTGTTTTTTCGTCATATTAGATAATCTTGAAGGCGGTCATGATATCTTTTTAAGAAATCGTTGACAGTCACTTTCAAATGTGATATAATCATAATAAGTCTTACTTGGACTAAAAAGATTTTATGCAATGGGTGAAATAAAATGTTGGCTGCCGTATGTGATGATAATGCAAAAACTCTAAATGCTCAAGCTTCAATGATTCGCAAAGTATTTGGCGAAAAAGATATTTTATGCACAGTTCATCAGTACTCTTCTCCGCAAAAACTGCTTGATGCTAAAAAATATTACGATTTTATTTTTGTTGATGTGGAAATGCCGGAAATGAGCGGAATGGAATTTGCAAAACGAATACATACAAAACATCCGAACTGCTTTGTGTTTTTTGTTACAAATCATAATGTATACATGGATAATGCCCTTGACAGTGACGCATTCAGATTTTGGACAAAGCCTATCGACGAGCATCGGCTTTCCGACGGAATTGACAGCGCGCTCGCACGCATGGAAGAGAAAAAATCGTGTATTAATATTGCGGACGATAAAGGCAATAAGTATACTTTTTTGATAAAGAATATAATTTTCATATATACCAAAGACAGAAAAACTTACGTTATAACCACGAGTGGTAAAATCAGAACAAACGAAAGATTCAAGCATTTTTACGAAAAGCTTAAAAATAAAAACTTTGTAAAGACTCACGCAAGCTATATGGTTAATCTTGCCTATGTTGCAGGCTTTGATAAATTCGGAGTTAAATGCTTCGGCGTAAAGGACGAAAGCATAATTCTGTCAAGACGCTGTACCGCAGAGTTTGACAAACGCTTTGTTGCGTGGGCCGGAGGTATGGTATGAGATTCGATTTGGGGTTACTTTTGGGGGTATTGTTTGAATTTATCCCCACCTATTTTTTATTTACAACCAGCTTTCCTTTGCGAAAATCATCTTCAGTTAGAAATACATATGCCTTAGTTGGATATCTGATTATTCTTTTTGTTGCCGGAATCGGCAATATAATCGGTTCAATTACGGCTTTTTTGGTTATAAATTTACTTTTTCTTTACAGATGCTTTGAGGTTAATTTCGCAAATGCATTTTTGCAGTGTACAATTTTGGACATTTGGTCGGTCTTGAGCGAATATGCCGTTTTGTGGCTTATGAATATAAACCTAACGCTTACCGAAACGGTCGTAATTACGCCTCAGCAATCGCTTACGCTGACGGTTACGAGTAAAATTCTTTTCCTGCTTGGCGTATTCGTATTAAAAAAATTTATCACAAACGGAAAACAATATCTTACGCAAAGTATTCCTATTATGATTATTTTGCCGATACTGAGTCTTATATTTCTTATTTTGATAACAGACAGCAAGCTCAGTTACGGAATTTTTATATTTTCAAGCATTTTCATATTCATTGTAAATATAACTATTTTCTCTCTTAACGATTTATTCTGCAAAAGCAAGCATGAGCTCGACACGCTCCGTGCCGAAAGCGAGGAAAATACGCCGACGCATAAGCAACTCGAGCTTATCGACAGAAACTGTCAGGAAATGAGAATGCTCAAACATGATTTTAAGGAATACATAAATACTCTCGAGGCTCTTTCAAAAACGGATGCAAATGCGATGCAGAACGTTTCAAACGAGCTTAAAAAACTGTATGCGGAGCATATAAGCGATGATTACACCGATAATGAGGTGCTAAACATTTTAATAAACGAAAAGGTTAGAGAATGTATCAAGAAGAAAATTATGCTGTGCATAAATCCGTTCCGAAGCTCTATGAAGTTTTTGGGGGATATTGATTCAATAACCATATTTTCAAATCTCTTAAACAATTCAATAGAAGCGTGTGAAGATGCACAGAAGAAAAATATATATTTGAGTGTGGGCGATGTAAATACCGTATTTACCGTTATTAAAACAGAAAACACTTGTGCCGTTGCTCCGCCCGTTTCTGACGACGGCACGCTTTTGACAAGCAAGGAAGACAAGCAAAATCACGGTTTTGGAGTAAAAAGTATTATATCGGCAGTTTTGAAGTATCAAGGCAAATACGAATGGTTCTATGATGAAAAAAGTGAATTTTTCAAAACGATAGTAGTTATCAACCATAATTCTTAAACCACTTTGCGCGACTTTTTAACCACTTTGCGAAAACCTCTTGATTTTTTTTTGAAAATGTACTATAATGTTTTCATAATTTTAGAAAGGGATGATATTATGAAAAAAGCATTTACAAAAGTATCTATGTTTTTGCTTAAAGCTGTTCCGGTAGTTGCAACATTGGCACTTATCATTAACACAAACTCAGTTGCTACTCCGGTAAACGGTCAGCCAAAGGCACCGGCTAATCTTAAGAAATACAGATTATTCTGATGTTTGCCTCAAAAGCTACCAAAATCGTTGATAAGGCCGCAAGTCACGGTCTTATCAACGAAAGCGAAACGCGTGAGTATTCATACGGTCTTGAACTGCTTCTTACAATAGCCGTAACCGATATAACGGTGCTTCTTATCGGATTCCTGGCAGGCTGCTTCAAAGGTGTTTTAATATTTTGGATAATATATAAGGCACTGAGAAAATACGTTGGAGGATTTCATTTTGACAATACGATAATTTGTTATTTGTCATCTTGTGTGCTTAGCGTACTTTGTGTATTGTTCGTAAAGTATGCCGGCTACAACAGCATGATATATTTAACGGTCATGCTGATTTCATCAGGGATAATGTTTGCCGTTTCGCCTGTGGCGTCAAAGGCAAAGCCTCTTGATGAAAAGGAATTCTCAGTATTTAAAGTCGTTGCAAGAATACTTGTATGTTTAATACTGTTGATTTACTTATCATCCATTAAATACGATAACTGTTATTTGCAGAAAATCATATTATATGGTTGTGTGTGCGTTACCGTCTTTGCCTTAGTCGGAAAGGCGGAAGAAAAATTTTTAAAAAGCAATTGAAAGTGTGTATAATCAGGATTTGAACAAATCCATTATTACAGTTTTACTTTGTACTGCAAATGGTTTCAATCTTTTAAATTGTGTTTATTTATTTGGAAACATACAAAATTTGCAGATAATTGTTTATATTTAAAATCTGATTATACAATACGTTTACACGTTTCTGTTGCAATTGCAGTACAAAAATCAACAAGCATATCGCTCCATGTCGATGATATGCTTGTTTTTTGCTATACGTAATATTTTTCAAGCCATGAAAGTTCTCTCCTGTCGGGATTTTCCTCGTACCAGCCCGAAGCGAACAGCCTGTTTATTCTTTGGAAATATTCCTCATACATTCCGGCAACTCTCTCCATTGAATAGTTTTTCTCCGCCCATTCTCTGCAATTTTCGGATTTTATTCTGTAAATATTTTTTACCGCCCAGCAAAACTCCTCAAACGTCCTGCATCTGTACCCCGTCACACCGTGCAAAACGGTTTCGGGAAATGCTCCCCAATCGGTTGTTATAACAGGCGTTCCCATAAGCTGAGCCTCAACATTCACACCGCCGAACGGCTCTATATAATATGTCGGCATAATTACAGCTTTCGCCTTGCCCATAATTTCCGCACGTTCCCGAGGGCCGACGGCAGGCTTATAAACAATGTGCTTTTCACTTCCGAGATGAAGTCCCTCCTCATCGTTATCAAGACTGCCCTGACCTACAATATACAGTCTGTTTCCCGTCGCCTTTGCAATTTCGCTAGCAAGAGCAACACCCTTTCTGCCTATTATTCTGCCGAAATACAGCAGATAATCCTCCTTTTTGTCATTGAACGGATAGTCGGAAACATCAAAATAATTGGGTATAACCGCGTCATACCACTGTCCGTTTTCGATATGCATAAGTCCGTATACGTAATGCATCCACGCATATGATTCAAATACCTTGTTGCCGCAAAAAACGCCCGTGTATCCTATTCCCGGCTCAACCGTCATAAGATTAACCGCATCGGCAATAGGCTTTTGATAGTTCCCGAGCGTGCAGAGCAAAATATCACGCTCACTCTTTCTCTCATTTATTTCTCTGATTGCGTTTTCGTTAAATGTTTTGTATGATGCATCTGTCGGACTGTGTTTGAAAAAATTACGTGATTTATCGTAATCGCCGTATGTTTTTCTTAAAACGTCCTCGTCCACAACGCTTATAAATTCATCGCAATTTACGCTTGAACCCTCAACGCCGTAAAAATATATTTTATGACCGCGGCTTTTTATCATATCGGCAAGCTTAATTATTTTTTGAGTATATGCGCACGCAGAGTTTTCCTTTGTGGTTTTTATATGAGCAAGACCTAAAAGATGAAATGTTAAACGGTTCATACAACACCCTCCCTATGTATCGGCGATGCATTACGCACCGCCTTCGCGTTTTAATTTTGAAACGTAAGCGTTACCGCAGCACCGTTTTGCAGTGTTTCATCGGATGTTATTCTTACAGAAATAAGACTGCCTGCCGTTACGGGAACGTTTACGGAAGCAGAACCGAAATTATTCGGAGCGGTTACCGTGACAGCCGCCGAAGTCGGAGTCGGTGCACTGCCGTCAGGGCTCGAATATACAGCCGCATTGACAGACTGTGTTCCTGCAAGCGCATTATCACGTGTATGAAGCGCAATGCCTGTAATCGTCGTATTTTCGGGAACCACAAAAGTATTTACGCTGAAATCGCCGGATGATGCTCCGACTCCGACATATGAGCCTGTCGGAACAGCTGTCGGTGTTGCAAGTTCAACCGTTCTTGCGCTTGTTCCTGCCGGGCCGATAGGGCCTGTCGCTCCTGTTGCGCCCACTGCACCTGTCAAACCGATAGGACCTGTTGCGCCTGTTGCTCCTACTGCTCCTGCCAAACCGATAGGACCTGTTGCGCCTGTTGCTCCTACTGCTCCTGCCAAACCGGTAGGACCTGT
>CAKSPW010000002.1 GCA_934486495.1 uncultured Clostridia bacterium | reverse complement strand
GGCGGAGAATATCTGTCAAACGATTTTTTCGGCGGAACGCTTGCGGGAATAGAGGAAAAACTGCCGTATTTAAAGGATTTGGGAATATCGGTCATATATTTAAATCCGATTTTTAAAGCATTTTCAAACCACCGCTACGATACGGGTGATTATGAGCTTATCGACGATATTTTGGGGAATGAGGACGATTTTAAAAGCCTTTGCCAAAGCGCAGAAAAACTCGGAATACGAATAATTCTCGACGGAGTATTTAACCATACAGGCAGCAACTCGAAATATTTCAACAAAAACGGCGAATATGACACAGTCGGAGCATACCAAAGTAAAAGCTCCCCGTATTACGATTGGTATTCATTCGGGAAAAACCACGATGAATACGATTGCTGGTGGGGTATGAAAACGCTTCCTCATACAAACGAGGAGAGCAAAAGCTTCAGAGAATATATATTATCAGGAGAAAACTCAATTATTAAAAAATGGCTCAGATGCGGCGCATACGGCTGGCGGCTTGATGTTGTTGACGAATTGCCCGACTTTTTCGTAAAAGAGCTGAGAGAAAACGTTAAATCAGTCGGAGAAGACAATGTGATAATCGGCGAGGTTTGGGAGGATGCGTCAAACAAGGTAAGCTATGGCAAAGAAAGAGAGTATTTTCTCGGCGGTGAGCTTGACTCGGTGATGAATTATCCGCTGAGAAATGTGCTTATAGACTTTGCGCTTGAAAATATCGACTCGCAGGAATTTTCAAAGAGAGTGATGAGCCTTAAGGAGAATTACCCCAAAGAGGTTTTTCACTCATGCCTTAACATGGTTTCAAGCCATGACGTGGAAAGAATACTAACCGTTATGGGCGGCATAAAAATGCCTAAAAGCAAGGATGAACAATCAGGCTTTTACTTGTCGGGAGATGCGCTTGACCTTGCAAAAAAACGCGCGCTCGGAGTTGCCGCACTTCAAATGACGCTGCCCGGAGTACCTTGTGTTTATTACGGAGATGAAACAGGTATGCAAGGATTTGCCGACCCGTTTTGCAGACGAACGTTTGACTGGAACAATATTAACAGCGATTTTGCCGAACAATATAAACGCTGGATAAAAGTCCGAAATTCAAGCGGCGTTTTTTCGGACGGCGAGTTTGAAAGCGTATACACAATCGGCAGCATATACGGATTTATAAGATACAATAACGACGAGCAATATATCGTAATAGCAAGCTTTTCATCCGTCTTTGACAGAATAAGGCTTGATGTCGGACGATTCGGAATAACACATATGGAAAGCATTTTGGGAGAAGAAGTTCAAAGCTCCGACAGCGGTATATTTTATATAGATATTCCCGAACATTGGGTAAAGGTTTTTAAATGCGGAGGAAAGTCGTGAACAGTATAGATTTATACGAAAAAATACCGAACGAAGAAGAAAATTTTCCTGTCAGGCTTTTGCCATCAAAAGGAATTACAATGTTTGCACCGCATTGGCACGAGCATACGGAGCTTTTGTTTTTCACAAAGGGCGAGAGCAAAATAAGCAGCGGCGGCGAAGTCATAAACGTACGTCCCGGAGATTTGGTTGTGGTAAACAGCAATGAAATACATTACAAAGAGCGCTCAAACTGCGATTATCTTTGTATTATTTTGAATCCGTCTTTTTTTTCGGATACGGGGTTTGACAATATAAGAATAAAGCATTTTATAAGCGGTGATGCTTTTATTAAAAATTGCTTTGAAAACATTTTTGACGAGTACGAAAAAAATGCTGACGGCTGCAGAATGGCTATAAAAAGCAACGCATACGCGCTTATGACTTACCTGTGGCGAAACTATGCATATTTAGGAAAAACGGACGATACGCATACAGAGCTGTCAAAACGCCTCGGCAAGGCAGTAAAATATATACAAGAGCATTACACCGAACGGATAACAACGGCGGATCTTGCCAAGGTTTGCTACGTGAGCGAATACTACTTCTGCAGATTTTTCAAGAAAATGACAGGTCTTTCCGCCGTTAATTACATAAACAGTGTAAGAATCGAAAAAGCCATGTCATTTCTGGATAACACGTCTGCCACAGTTACGCAGATTGCGCTTAAAACAGGCTTTGACGACTTAAACTACTTTTCGAGAGTTTTTAAAAAGCTTGTCGGAATGAGTCCCACACAGTACAGAAAATCACATACAGATGAATTTTTCGGAGAATAATTAAACAAAGCTGCCGCCACGATCCGGGCATAACCGCCGCTGAGCGTTGCCCGAGGCGAACTTTATAGCTTTGTTTTTTTGCCTTAAAACACGAAAGGAACGATTATAACAATGAAAGCAAATTATCATACGCATACATACCTTTGTAATCACGCAAGCGGTACAATGAGAGAGTATATCGAAAATGCCGTAAAAGCAGGCTATGAGCAACTCGGTTTTTCCGACCACGGCCCGTATATTTTCGATAAACCCGGATATTATTCAAACTTCCGCATGAAATGTGAAGAAGCAAAGCTTTATGTAAATGAGCTTTTAAAACTGAAAGAGGAATACAAAAAGGATATTAAAATTTTTATCGGATATGAGCTCGAATACTATCCGAAGCATTTTGACAAAACATACGAATACATAAAATCGCTCGGCTGTGACTACCTTATCCTCGGTCAGCATATCACAAAAAACGAATATGACGGCATTCCCTCAGGCGCACCTACAAATGATGAGGGCGTTCTTTCGGATTACGTTTTGCAGGCAATCGCCGCAATTAAAACGGGAAAATTTATTTACATGGCACATCCCGATCTTATAAATTTCAAGGGTGACGATGAAATTTACGAAAAATATATGAGAGAGCTTTGCCTCGCCGCAAAGGAGCACTCCGTTCCTCTTGAGATAAACTTTCTCGGAATCGAGGACTCAAGGAACTATCCGTGCGAAAGATTTTGGAAAATAGCATCCGAATGCAAAAACTCCGTAATATTCGGTGCGGACGCACATCAAAAGGAAACCGTATACTGTGCGGAAGCGGAAAAGACCGCCGCCGCACTTGCGAAAAAATATGATTTAACCGTTATTGAAAAGCTTTTTGAAGATTAAGTTGTACAGCATGGAAATCGGCAAAAGGCAAAGCACGCTCCAAATAACAACGAGTACCGAAAACTTCGGAATATACGCAATCCACTGGAGCTTTGCGGCGGTATTTCCGTAAAATACCGCCTGTAAAAACCATAAATTCATGCTGTTTGCGCCGATTACCGAAAGAAAATTCAAAAGGTGTGTACACTTTATTTTATTTATTATCTTAATAAGCGCATACATAAAAATCGGGCAGAGAAATATGTCGGCAGACGGAAGATATAAATACGTTTTGCCGAACACCTTTACGCGCAAAAGTATAACTGCCGCACACAATAAGACAGCAAACGGTGTATTTGCAAGCTTTATGCGTGCAAGCTTTTCGTCGGCACGCTCAAACAGCTTATAATTCGCCGTCATATACCCGAGCATAACGATAGGCATATACCTAAAATACTCTTCTGTCACAACATACGTCATTCCAAAATCAATCTTTGCCGAAACCATGCGAGTCGCAACGCACGCTGCGCTGTATAACACAATCAGTAAAATTGTACCGCCAACGCTTTTGTCAAGGATTTTTCTCATTAGCGGAAGCGTCAGCATTGCCAAAATATAAAATCTTACATACCACGCAAAGCTTACAAGCGTTACACTCAAACCGAACATTTCCTCTATAATTTTCGCAGGTGTAAAATTCGGCGTTCCAAAAAGATATTCAATCGGCAAAAAGAACGTAAACAGCATAATCCAAAACTCTGCAAGGAATATTGCTGTTTTTTTTATGCTGTTTTTAAATACACTGCCCTTTTTAAAACTGAAGCATAGTCCGTATCCCGTTATAAACATAAACATCGCAACGCAAATATTTCCGAATTTCCCGAAATAATAAGCAGTCGTTGCCCTGTCAAACGGAATACTTATAAACATTTTACTTTGCGTCAGCCATTCGGGGAATCCGAAAAGGTGATGCTCAAACATAAGTAAAAGCGCAATGCCCTTAAGTACGGCGGTAACCCTTTTATCGAAAGTAAATTTATTCATTGTCGTAGTCCTCAATATTTATTTTTAACTCTTTGTTTTTGTGGAAGGAGTATATATATACCTCCTTAACATTTTTCTTTAGTATATTCTCTATTGCGTATTTATACCATTTAAGCTGGATATAATATTTTTCGGCAAGCTCGGAAATATCCGTACATACATCCGTTTTATAGTCTATAAGCACAATTTCGCCGTCCTCCTCAAAGTAACAGTCTATAATTCCCTGAAGAAGCATCGTTTCGTCTTGAGATTTTTCTCCGCTTTGAGTTATCGCCGGTATGCTTATTTCAAACGGTGCTTCACGAACAACCTCCGCTCCTGCTGCACGATCGCCTATGGGAGAGTTAAAAAATGCTTTTATCTTTGACGCAATTTCCTCGTTCCCCCCGCATTCTGATAAAATATATTTATCGTCTCCGGACTTTTTAAACGATATTTTTTCCATAACGGAGTGAACAGCCGTTCCGTACAATGCGCCGCCGTCTTCCCTGTCCGCCATTATTTTCGGAAGTTTTCTGAGCTTTACGGAAAATCCGCTTGCGGATTTGAGCGCAGATACAGACACCTTTGACAAAACTGTTTCGGGACGGATTGCCGAGTCATATTTATCGAGAATTTCAAATACGGCTTTTTTTACATCAGCTGTTAAGCGTTCGTTTTTATTATCCGTTTCGACAATTTCCTCCGTATTTGAAAGGCTGTACGGGATTTCATTGTAAATCCACAAGTTTTTGTCTTCACACCTCTTTATTACGGGCGCAATCATGTTTATATATCTCTTGCACGAAAGTATATAATCATCGCAAACCTCTCTGTCCGTAAATGCGAAAGTACTTTCCTTTTTTGTATTCGGCGCCGTTCCGACAACTATAAGCTTTTCCTTTGCACGCGTCAGCGCAACATACAGCTTTCTTAGCTGTTCGGAAATTGCTTCATTTTTCTTCACATTACTTATAAATACTCTGTGATGGCTCGGAACGCTTATGCTTCCTCCCTTTTCAAAGCCGTTTATACCGAAACCGTATTTTTTGTGCATATACACCTTCTCGTTGCTTGTATCGCTTACAAATTTCTTTCCTACAGAGCACACAAACACAACCGGAAATTCAAGGCCCTTGCTTTTATGAATTGTCATTATCGTAACACCGCCGAAGGAGCGTTTTGCACACGGAACGTTATCCGACACGCTCATGCGTACAATATAATTTTCAAAATCAAACAGCGTTGCAATTCCGTTTTCGGATAAATCTCTTGCACGTTCTATCAAAAGCCTTATGTTTGCACGTGCCGCATTTCCTCCGTAGAGAATTGAGCACATATCATAAAGCGATGATTCGGACACCATTTTCCAGATAAGTCTGTCCGCCGTCATATAAAGGCTCATACCACGCCACTTTTCAAGCTCCGAAACAAAGCTGCGACATTTTTCACCGAGCCTTCCTTCAAGCTTTGACGCCGCCTTAACCGCACGGTAAAACTCACCCTTTTGAGCAAGACGAATTTTTGCAAGCTCCGTATCGGTAAATCTGTAAACAGGCGAGCGCATAACCGAAAGGAGCGGAATATCACGCAGAGGATTATTTACCGCCTTTATAAATTCTATAACAAGGCGTATTTCCGTTTTTTCAAAGAATCCGCTATCCTCAACATTTGCGCTTATTCCGTATCTTGTAAGCGCATCTATATATATCTCCGCCGTCGTGCGAACGGAACCCAAAAGAATGGAAAAATCACTCTCCTCGGCAACTCTTTCTTTCCCGTCCCTGCCGAGCACCTTAAAGCCGCCGTCAATCATCTCTTTTATTTTTTTTGCCGTAAAATCCGCTTCGCGTTCAATATCCGACATCGTTTCATCATCAGTGCTTGCCGGTATACCCTCAAGCACGTAAAGCTCCGATGCGTAGCGGCTGTCGGCACTTTCGTCAAAGCTGTGGTTCCCGTAATAAAGAGCCTGGTCTCCGTCATAATCAATCTCACCGGCCGCACGGGTCATGATATTTTCAAACAGATAATTAATGCTGTTTAATACGTTTTCACGGCTTCTGAAATTTTTTGAAAGAACTATTCTCTCTCCCTTTTCACTGTTGCTTTTGTAAAGCATATCCATCTTGAGGAAAATAAGCGGATCGCTTTGACGAAAACGATAAATACTTTGCTTCATATCTCCGACAATAAACCTGTTACGTCCGTTTGATATCATGCTGAAAATTGCTTCCTGCAGCTCGTTTGTATCCTGATACTCGTCCATCAGAATTTCCTTATACTTGTTTTCAAGACCTTTTCTTATCCCCTCAAACTCCCTCAAAAGCTTAATTGTCATATGTTCCAAATCATTAAATTCAAATCTTGAGCTTATTGATTTTTTATCGAAATAATATTTTGAAAATCCGCAAACAATATCCACAAGCGCATCCGCCTGCGGATACAAAACATTTTTATAATACCTGTTCGCCTCATCATATTCGTCTGTAAAATGAGCAAAAGTATCATTAATCGGCGCAAAAAGAGATGTCATCTCATCTACAAGCTTTTTCTGATACGTTACAGCCTCATCATCCGAATATCCGAATTTGCGCTTATCCAAAACGTTAAAGCAGCAGGTTCTTTCGTATATTTCATCCCATGACGCTTCTTTTATAACAGATGCGGCTTTAAGATTTTTTAAAATTAAAGAGTAAACATCCTGTTTTCCGTACTCCGACAGCGCCTTTTCATCGTCCGTGCCGACATGGCTTTTATACTCTTTGAGCATATTTTCAAGACATTTCTCGATATATTCCGCCTGTGCGTGGGCTCTGTCCATTAAAATCCTGTACTCATGATTTGACGAAAATGATAAATAGTCCTTACTGTGCTCCCTCAGCCATTCGTCGGGGTCTGCAAGAGAACGTGTAAAGGAATACATACAGTAAACCGCATCCTCAAGATTGCGGTCGGTATAATTTGTAGCGTAAAGCTCGGAAAGCATTAAAAACTTTTCATCCTTATCCTCATAAAGCTTTGAAAAATATTCGCATATACATTCACGAGCATATATTTTTGCCTCGTCGGTACTCATTATATTAAAGCGTGAATCTATACCGAGTAAATGAAAGTTGTTTTTCACAAGCTTCATGCAAAATGCGTCAATCGTTGTGATATCGGCAAACGGCAGTTTTTTTATTTGCGTTTTAAGCACAGAGGCAGTGTTTCTGTTCTTTTCGCACGAAAGCCTGTCCGATAGCGATTTTTTTATTCTCTCCTGCATTTCACGTGCCGCATCACGCGCAAATGTAACGACAAGCAGCTCGTCTATTCCTATATAATCGCCTTTTTCATCCGGTATAAGCTTTCTGGTTATACGTTCCGTAAGCACAGCCGTTTTGCCCGAGCCTGCCGCCGCATTTACAAGAATATTCGCTTTTCCCTCTATCGCACGCAGCTGGTCTTGCGTCCATTCAGTCACAGATTTTCCTCCTCCTTAAGCTCCGAGTATATTCTTTTACCCCTTGAGCCGTCATTTTTTTCGGCGCCCTTTTCCATATCGAACATACAAATTGTTCCGTACGGGCAGTAGCTGCACGCACCGCCTATCGAATCCGCCTTATACGGGTAAACCCTGACATCTCCGCCCGTAATATTATTTGAAGCAGAAATCACCATATCCCTTACGTATCCGCTCATTTTTGAAAACATCAGCTTTGAATCTACCGATGATAATTTCTTATTGTACGAATCATCATTTTTCCTGAGCGCAAGCGGCAAATACGAGCTTTTTCTGCTTGTAGGCAATTCATAATCCATATCTGTACCCGATTTAATTGTCAAGTCGTAATTTTCGAGGAAATCCTCAAAAACACAGCCGGCAAATTTATAGCTGCCTTTTAGCTTTATTTCCGCCTCCTCGGTCGTCTTACCGGTGGCAACTCTTTTTTTGAGGCTGTTATAGAACATACCGGTAATATCGCCGTCGCCGAATTCTCTTGCCGCCATGGCATAAATTATAAGCTGAATATCGACGCCGTTTAAAATATCCTCGTGCGAAAACGGCTTATTCCCCGTCTTATAATCAATTATACGCATATGCTTTTCATCGCCGTCCTCAAAATAGTCAATTCTGTCGATTATTCCGCCGAGCTCAACCGAACCCTCGCTGTTGCTGAGTTTAAATCCCGAAAAATCAAGTTCACAGCTCAGAATTGCGTATTTGCTTTTTATTATTGATGTTACAATCAACTCGGCTGTTTTGTTAAGAGTCGATTCAATCCTTTTTACTATCGCTTTATTCTTTTCGTCAAGGTCAATACTTTGACGTATATCGTCTATTATTTCACCTATTATTCTGTCACATTCGATACTGTCGGTATACAGCCATCTTTGACGTTTCTCATCAAAAGTATATGCGTCGCCTTCAATCTCCTTACAGAACTTTGCCGCAGCATAATGTATAAGGCTTCCCGTATCTGTACTTTGAACGGTGCCGTCACTTTCCTCACTTACGGATAATCCGTAGCTTAAAAAATACGAAAAAGGACATTTAAAATATTTTTCAAGTCTTGACACGCTGTATTTCGTAACCTTTTTATAAAGCTCGGCTGAAATGCTTTTCGGTATGCTTCCTTTGAGTGCGGAATATCTGTTCGCTTCCTTAATAAGTCCGAGCGCATCCTTGTACTTATCGTTTTGCTCAAACCATTTTACGGCACATCTGTCTATTGCGCTTAAAGCCTCCTCGCCCGAAAGCTTAGTAAGAAGTCTGTGAAGCATGGTTTTCGGCGCACCGACCGATTTCGATATATCGGAACTGCTTACATATTCAATATTGCATTTCGGAAATTTCTCCGATATGATATCAAAAACAGATGATGCTGTTCGCTTGTTTCCGTCAAAGTCCTCCTTGCACGTGCTTATAAAAAGCTTATCCGTCGTATCGGCAACGGAGCGTATAAATTCGGTTTCCATACGCCTGTTATACTCACGCCTTGACGATGTTTTCGGAATAATCGGCAAAAGCTCCAGCTCATTGTCGGTAAAAAATCCATCGTCGCTTTTCACCTTCGGTACAGCGTCCGCACTTGCACCGAGTATAAACAGCGCCTTGACGGCGGCACCGCTTCGCCTTGACGAATCACTGACCGCAACGCCGTTTGTAACGGTCGGAATTATGCTTATGCTTGAGCCTTCTATGCCGGCTTTTAAATACTCCGCAAATTCCTCGCGTGTTATCTTATCGTGTCCGACGCTGTATGACATTTGATCGAATATATTTATGAGTATATTCCACACATGAGTAAGTCTTGACGCCTCGTTATCATCTCCGGAAGCAGCACAAAGTTTTACTCTCTTTTCTATCCTGTCAAAAAGATTTATTTCGGTAAGATACGTAAAAAAAGCCTCTATATGTTCACTTACGGTTTTTTTGCCTTTTGAACGCTCCTCATATGCGCAAAGCGGTAAAACAATATCACGGCGCACGCATTCAAGGTGCTCCGCATTTGCAACTTCACGCTCCTCAACACCCATCACACCGTCGAAAAATCCGCTGCGTTCAAACTGAAAATATTTCGGATTGAGCCACATACTCCCGACAATATTATGGCTTGACGCATATATGCATATCATGTCGGCATCATCGGAATTTTCTGCGGCATATCCCGTTTTAAGATATCTTATCATAGAGCGCAGCGGGAATTTTTTTCCCTCCACTATTTCAAAAACGCTCAATATTAAAATAGATATAGGATGTCCCGAAAGCGGCACCTTGTAGTCTGAAAAATACGGAATGTTATAGCCTTCAAAAATTGCCTCGAGGCATGATGTGTAACCTTCAAGGCCTCCGCACATTACGGCAATATCCGAAAATTTGTAGTCGTCGTCCTTTACCAAATCTATTATTTCGGACGCAACCTTTTCCGTTTCCGAATAAATATCATCGGCAATCATAAGAGAAATTGAGCGGTCTCTTCCGCCGTACACCTCGGATGATGAGTATGTTTGGCAAAGAAACAGCAAGTCCTCACTCATTTTCTTTTTT
Organism: uncultured Clostridia bacterium; assembly: GCA_934486495.1. Taxonomy (GTDB): domain Bacteria; phylum Bacillota; class Clostridia; order UBA1381; family UBA1381; genus RGIG9115. The sequence goes on along the minus strand of CAKSPW010000002.1, from coordinate 70,092 downwards.
GCAGTCGCAGTTCGGCTTGAAAATTCAAAACCGCGCTCCGAGCACATTTTCATAAGCTCATAATATGTCGAAACGGTGTACGGAGCATCCTCTTTTACAAAATCATCGTCATCTATCGGCAGGTATATTTTTATATTTGCGCCGCACTCGAGAAATACCGATATAATATCAAGCTCCATCGGTGAAAATCTGCCGAATTCGTCAACCCAAATATAAGCGTTTTTGTATTTCGGATTGGCTCTTATCTCGTCTGCGGCAAGCTTTAATTCATCACTGTCATCTATACAGCCGCTTTCTTCTATCAGCGTCTTATAGTCTGCATAAATATCTGCTGTCGTCATAAGCTTTTCCGCCAACAGCTCCGTTGAGATATTTTCGGCACTTTTTTTTATCTCACGTTCATCCAACTTATGGCTTTTCCACATACTTACCGTGCCTAAAATTTCACCGATAAATCCCGGCTTATTCCTCGAACGTGCAAAAATATTGTTTTCATCAAGCGACATAAGCGATTTTTTAATCAACATTTGTTTTCCGACATCAGAAAGAAGCCTGTTGTTATCCGACAGACTTCTGACCATTTGGTGCAGCGTAAGCACGGTAATATTAGAAAGTCCGACGCCGCCGACCGTATCGCATATTCTTTTTTCGGCAAGATACGAAAAATGATCCGGAACAAGCAAAATAAGTTCCTCGCTTACATTTTCGTAAAGGTTTTTTATCTCCGGCAAATATTCATCTGACGGGTCTGTGCAAAATCCGCATTTTACAACGGTAAGTGGCATATTTCCATCTCCTTTTACTCATACGTGTCAAAATTCAAAAAGATTGTTCGGCGAACGCATAAAAAGGTTTGGCGGAATGCAAAGATACGTTGCAATGCTTATCATAGTTTCAAATGACGGGCAAACATTTTTGCTCTCGAGTTTGGATATGCACGCTCTTGAAACACCGACAGCCTCCGCTAATTCCTGCTGAGTAATATGTTTTTCCTTTCTGTATCTTTTAACAAGCTTTCCTATATCCTCATCCGTTTCCGTAAAATCGTTTAATATAAATTTAGGTGTTTTATACATAGCCTTTAACCTCTAAATTCAATAATTTTATCTGCAATAAGCGCAAATTCGTGTTTTGAAAGCGTTTCACCTCGTCTTGAAGGTTCAACTCCCACACCGAGCAAAATCTCCGATAAATCGGATTTACCAATCGGAAAAGCAGATGAAAGACAATTTAAAAGCGTTTTTCTGCGCTGTGAAAATGCGGCACGTACCACTTTAAAAAACATCTTTTCATCGGAAACAGAAAAACTCTCGTCAATCCTCGGCGTAAGCGCAACAACGGCAGAGTCTACCTTCGGCTGAGGCACAAAACAGCCTTTCGGAACGTTTGTTACAATTTCAGTATCGGCATAGTAATCGCAAAATACGCTTATTGCGCCGTAGTCATGCGTTGACGGCTTTGCGGTAAGCCTGAGCGCAACCTCTTTTTGCACCATAACAACTATTTTTTCCAGCTTCAGTCCGCTCTCGAGCAGCATTGTCAAAATCGGCGTCGTAATATAATACGGAAGATTTGCCGCAACGCTTACCGATTTTTCGCCGAATTCGTCATCTATAAGCTTTGCAAGATTGATTTTCATACAGTCGCCGTTTATAATTTTAACATTTTCCGCACCGCCGAGCGTATAATTCAGAACCTCGGGCAGTCTGTTATCTATCTCTATCGCAACAACCTTTTCAAATCGCTCCGACAGCGCCTTTGTAAGCACCCCGAAGCCCGGCCCGATTTCGATTATCCCGTCCGAGCCGCTTGCCGCATCACAAATATCGTCAAGTACAGACGGACTCGTGAGAAAGTTTTGACCGAAATTTTTCTTAAATTCAAATCCGAATTTTCTTTTTATATCTTTAATAACCTGTGGGTTTGTAAGTTCCATTATCATTCTCCGAAATTAAAATAAAAGTTTAAATTTGCTCACCTTTGGAAAATGAGCATGATGCTTTACACGCCTGTTTGCAAGTATTCTCTCACCGTTATCCTCCACAAAGCTTATAAACCGCTCCCCAAAGCGGTTCTCAAGCTCCGTATATGCGCTTGCAAGCGTGTTTTTTCTCTTTTTAATGCCGTGCATATCACTGCCGATAACCTGCAAGTGTCCGCTGTAGAAAAGCTCAAGCATTTTAACTCTGTACTTAAAATCGAGAAATGCCTCCGAATTTACCTGATAGGCAATATCGAGTTCAAAAAGTGAATTCAGCTTCTCCTTCGGATAGTCAAGATACCTGTCTATATGCGCCATAAGCGGCTTTATTCCCTTAAGCGTAAGATTGTATATACAATCGAAAATCCAATCGTCCCACTTATCCATGGGCATCTCGAGCAGCATATAATCCGTACCCTCGATACAAAGCTTTTTTACATCTTCAAAACGAGAAATGTCCGTATGCAAGTTAACCTCGCAGCCAAGACGTATTTCGGGAATTTTTTTACCTCGGCAAAACTCAGTAAGCTCTCTGTAACAGCTCTGTCTTTTTTCAAGAAACTCTGCAAGCGTATGCTCCTGGCGCGGATAATAATGCGGAGTAAGCACAATTACATCCGTTCCGCTCTCATATGCCTCCTCAAGCATTGCAAGCGATTCCTCAAGGCTTTTTGAGCCGTCATCTATATTCGCAAGAACATGAGAGTGAAAGTCAATCATTTATAATCACTCCTTCAAATTTCAAAATCAATATCAATCGGCGTTTGCATTTTTCGCCTGCGCCGCATAGGCCGTTTTGTAATGTCGTACAGATATTCGCCGCATACGTCCGCCCACAGCGATCTGTACTCTTTTCTCCTATCGCAGTACAGCTTATCCGAAAGTCCCTTTGCCTGTGCGCTGTAAAAGCAAAGAGAACACTTTTTTTCGTTGTCCTCGGCGTACAATTTTTTCACGCTCCCCCAAAATTCTCTGATTTTATTTTACCATAACACCGCATTAAAGTCAAGGAATTTTATGCATATGGTTTTATTTTTATTACTGCTGCGATGCGCTAAATAAAAAAACAATGCTGCAGCGATTTTTACCGTTGCCGGTATTGCGTTTATGTTTTTGCACGACTTTTGTCAGATAAGGATCTCGGCGCACTTAAAAGGCTCGGCCGCATTTGCGACCGAGCCACATAAAGGGGGGTGTTAATAAACTTCTTTCCACTGTGCGATATTGTCTTTATCGAACTTAAACGGATCTCCTACCATAACCTCTGTACCGCCGTCGGCAGCCTCTGTTACGGATTTTTCACCAAGCTCTCCGGCTTTAAACGTATCGCCTACCGCACCTTTGATGTCGCCTTTTGCAAGCGAATTCATCGTATATGCGGCAAGACTTCCGATTTCTACCGGATTCCAAAGATACATCCACGGGCAAGTACCGTCCTCAATAAACGGTGCCATTTCCGAGGGGAGTCCGAGTCCCGTAAGAAGAACGTCCGACTTCTTATCCTGAAGCACCTTACCTGCCGCAAGCATACCGACAGTTGTAGGAGCAATAATAACCTTTACTTCGGGATTTTGCAAAAGCGCTTGTGTTTCCGAGGTTGACTTTGTCGGATCATCATCTCCGTAAGCAACCTTTATAAGCGGAGTTTTTGCATATTTGTCTGCGTTTTCTTCGAGCTCTTTTTTCATCCACTCAATCCAAAGATTTTGGTTTGTAGCCTGTGCGGTTGCCGAAAGAATTGCAATTCCGCCCTCGCCGTTTACCATTTCGTAAGCTGCCTGGATAAGACCTCTTCCGATTTTTTCGGGGTCAGCCTGCTGAATGTGTGTTTTTCTTGAATCCTTGTTTACGGCAGAGTCAAGAGATATTACCGGAATACCCTCCGCCATAGCTTCCTCAAGTGCCGGCTGAAGTGCATCCTGATCGTTAGCCGCAATTGCTATACCGGAAACACCCTGTGCAACGAGCTGATTTATAATCTCAATCTGTTTTTCGGGAGTTGCAGCTTCCGGGCCTTTGTAAAGCGGCTCTACACCGATTTCCTTACAGGATTTTTCAAACCCTTCATATACTTTCTGCATATACGGATTTTGAACATCCTTGGCAACAAAAGCATATGTTCCCGATTCGCTGCTCTGTGTTGAGGTACCGTCCGTATTTTCCTTTTTCTCTCCGCAGCCTGTAAGTGTTGCCGCACCCATTGCAGCAACGAGTCCGATTGCCATAAGTTTTCTTAAATTCATAATTCTCTTCCTTTCTTTCTTTATATTTTACCGATTTCCATCGGTTAAATACTACTTCCTTGTCATTTTTTTAAGTTTCATAAACCAATTTGTTCCGCCTATGCTCTCCTTAAATCCCGGAATTGCAACCGTTATGATAAGCAAAGCTCCGACAACAATCATTATAATCTGGCTTGATGCATTCATAAGACCGAGTCCGTATCTTAAATAACCTATTACAAGTATTGCAAGCGATGCACCGAGTATTCTGCCCTTGCCTCCCGATGTTGAAACACCGCCGAGGACAGCCATTGCGATTATGTCAAGCTCATATCCCTTTGCAACGTCCGGACGAACACTCGACATTTTCGATGCAAGATATACAGCGGCAATTGCCGAAAACAAGCCCGCCATTGTGTATACTATTATCTTTATTCTGTCTGTGCGAACACCCGAGTATTTTGCAACCGTTACGGAATTACCCATTGCATAGCAGCGTCTTCCGAACTTCGTATAATGCAGAAGATATGCAAAGAACAAAGCCTCAACTATTACGAACACAAGCACGTACGGAACGAGTCCGAATTTACCTGCCGCAATTCTTCCGAACCATTTCGGAAAAGAACCGACCGAATTTGTTTCAAGAATTATAGACGCTATTCCGCGATATATAATCTGTGTTGCAAGCGTTACTATCATTGATGACAGTTCAGGGAATTTTACGAGTATAACTCCGTTTATAAGTCCGCATATAACGCCTGTTGCAAGCGCCGCACCTATCGCAACTCCCATTGAGCAGCCCGCTCTGTACACAACACCCATAATCGTTGCCGAAAGCGCCATTATCGACGCTACCGAAATGTCAATCTCGCCGAGCATTAAGACAAATGCCATCGGGAATACCACTATCGCCTTATCAAGAAAGTCCCTCGTTGCGTTTAAAATGTTTTTTGCATTTCCGTATGTGGGCGATGCCGAAAGATTAAAAATATTTACTGCGATAAGCATTATAACAAGCATCCACTCCCACTGGAGAAAGAAACGCTTCAGCGAAAAGCTTCTCTCTGCGGCAATAGTACGTGTTCCGTCGTTGCTGACCGCCTGTCTTACTATTTCGTTTGCCATCATATATTCCTCCTTCTGAGCGCCTTCATTTCAACATTTCTCTGAATAAGTGAGTTTGCCGTTATTGAAAGCAGGATAATAAGACCTCTTATTGCCTCTTGCCAGAACGATGATACATGGATAAGCGGCATGGCATTATTAAGAATACCGAGCAAAATCGCACCTAACAGTACGCCCGGGACTCTGCCCGTTCCGCCCGTTATCGACACACCGCCCAATACGCACGCTGCGATAACGTTCATTTCATAACCCGTGCAGGTTTCTCCCTGTGCAACACCGTATTTACATACATAAAGCGTGCCGGCAAGACCTGCGATTACTCCGAGGAGAGTATAAACCAAAATCAAAGTGTTATCGGTTTTTATTCCCGAAACTCTTGCGCTTTCCTCACTGTTTCCGACAGCGTATATCTTTCTTCCGGTACGTGTCTTTGTCATGAAAAACGCTGCGATAATATACACCAAAACAGCAATAACTATAAGATTGTTTATTCCGAACAACTTACCTGTTGCAAGTGACAGAAAGTTTGCACCCATTTCCTGCTGCTTAACCCAGCTTCCGTTTGCAACAAGATACGTGATTCCTCTGTAAATGTTCATCGTACCGAGCGTTGCTATAATCGGCAGGATTTTAAGCTTCGAAACAAGAACTCCGTTTAAAAATCCGCATACGATTCCGGTTGCCATTGCAATGCCTACAACGGCAATTGTCGGAATTCCGGGGTTGTTTTTTAAAACCGTACATCCCGCCATCGCTCCGAGCGCCATTATCGCACCGATTGACAGGTCAATTCCACCCGTAATTATTACAAACATCATGCCGACGGCGCAAATCGCAAGCACCGATGTTTCCGCAAACATATCCGACAGATTTTCAGCTGTGAGAAAATTTCTGCCGCTTCTGAATTCAACAAATATCGAAAGCACAATCATTACTATAACAAGGCTTATTTCTCTGATATTTGATGAGAAAAATTTCTTTACTTTATCCATTTTGTCTCACCGCCTTACATATTCATGGCAGACTCAAGAATCATCTCTTGCGTAACGCCCTTTGCGTCGTCAAAAATTCTTGACACCCTGCCCTCTTTCATTACAAGTATTCTGTCAGCCATACCCAAAACCTCCGGCATTTCCGAGGATATCATTATAACTCCGTATCCCGAAGACGCAAGCTGTGACATGATTTCATATATCTGAGCCTTTGCACCGACGTCAACGCCTTTTGTAGGCTCGTCGAGAATAATAACCTTAAGGTCTGAATTTAAAACCTTTGCAACAATTACCTTTTGCTGATTTCCTCCCGACAGGCTTGACGCCTTATCATATACCGAAAGCGCTTTTGTTTTTACCTTTTCAAGTAATTCCTTTGCTCTTTTTCTTTCCGCCTTCTTATTTATAACACTGAATTTCGTAAATTTTTCAAGTGTTGAAAGCGTAACGTTTTGACCGAGTCCCCAATCGAGAATCAATCCCTGCTTTTGTCTGTCCTCGGGGAGATAGCCTATCCCGGCGTTCATTGCGTCCTCGGGATGATTAATCTTAATATGTTCTCCGTCCAAATAAACCTTACCGCTGTCGGGCTTTTCAATCCCCATAATTCCTTGGCAAACTTCCGTTCTGCCCGCACCGACAAGACCGGTAACGGCAAGAATTTCGCCCTCGTAAAGATTAAAGTCAACATCACGATAATATCCCGTTTTGCTTAAACCCTCTACTCTGAATATCTCTTTTCCGCGCTTTACATCAAGCTTAGGGTATATATCCTTAATTTCTCGTCCAACCATTTTTGAAATGAGAACGTCGTTTGATATTCCGTCAACGTCCCATGTACCGATATACTGTGAATCTCTAAACACCGTTACTCTCGATGCAAGACGATACATATCTTCAAATCTGTGAGAGATAAATATTATCGACTTACCCTCATCTCTCAGCTGCTCGGTTATTTTGTAAAGGCCTTCACATTCTCTTTTTGAAAGTGCCGCCGTCGGCTCGTCCATTATTATTATTTCCGCATGAGTAGATATTGCCTTTGCGATTTCAACCACCTGCTGCTGTGCAACCGTCAGATTTCCCATACTCACGTGCGGATCTATGTCGCTGCCGATATGCTCAAGCAAATCCTTCGCTTCGGCGTGCATTCTTTTCCAATCAATCGTATTGAGCTTTGTCATTTTTTCATGACCGATGAATATGTTTTCCGTAACGCTTAAATACGGATATGTTGTTCCGTGCTGATATATCGCCGCTATACTGCAATTTTGTGCGTCCTTGGGATTTCTGAAGGAAACCCTTTCTCCCTTGAGGTATATCTCTCCTTCCTCGGGAATATGTACTCCGGTTATTACCTTGATAAAAGTTGATTTTCCGGCACCGTTCTCACCCATGAGTGCGTGTATCTCGCCCTTTTTCAGCTGGAAATGCACATTGTCAAGAGCTTTTACGCCGGGAAAAATTTTCGTTATTCCTTTTAGTTCAAGAATATAATCAGACACCTTTATCAGTCCTTTCTGCATGGTTTTGCTGTTCAATCTCATTTTCTGATGTTATTATACATGATAAAAAAACGTTTTTCAATGTTATAAATTGAAAACATGATGTATTTTTTGAAATAAAATTATTAAATTTTTAAAAAATTTTGAAAAAAGACTTGACTTTTTTATTCGACAGGTGTAGAATATAATTGTAATTCGACAATTGTAAAACGGAGGTGGTAATAATGAAAAAAATACCCGACAGCGAGCTTGACATAATGATGATTATATGGGATGCGGACAAAGGAGTAACATCGGACTACATAATGCAGAGAATAAATAAGGATTGGACAAAAACAACGCTTCTTAATCTTCTTGCAAGACTTGCCGACCGCGGCGCAATTTCCGTATCAAAGGAAGGCAGACATAATCTTTATAAGCCGCTTATCGACAAAAACGAATATCTGCAAGACGAAAGCAAGAGCTTTTTATCAAAAATGTATCACAATTCTCTTACGGGTCTCGTTGCGTCGCTTTATGACGGAAAAAGCATTACAAAAAACGATTTAATGGAACTTAAAAAATTTATAGAGGAGGCGAAGTGATTGATAAATAACATCCTGGCTGTTTCCGCCTCAACCTCGGTTGTGATACTCCTTGCGCTTTTACTCGATAAATTTTTATCAAAACGCATAAAAGCGTCCTGGAGGCGTATTTTGTGGCTTATAATCGCACTGAGACTTGTTATTCCCTTTACATATGAAATAAAAAGCGCACCGCCCGTGCTTCCGGAGGTGGATTATGACGCAGTTGTCAGGCTGCCGGCAGCTCCGCAGGTAACGAAAGATATAGAGATGAACAGCCCCGAAAGCTATGCGCCCGTGCTTTCGGTCGGTGAAATAATCGGTATTTTATGGGCAATAGGCGCTGCCGCGGTCATGATATACTATATCGGAGGATATATAATTTTTCGCATCAGAATAAAGCCGCACCTCAGGAAATGCGCAAACGTGTACATATGCGCCGAAACGGACGCTCCGATTATGACGGGATTTTTTAAGCCGATTATAATTATTCCCGACAAATCTTACACGCCGGAGGAGCTTGAGCTTATAGTGCTGCACGAAAAAACACACATAAAGCATTTGGATATATGGTATAAGCTGTTGCTCGCCGCCGCAAAGGCAATGCATTGGTTCAATCCGCTTGTGTATGTTCTATGTTCAAAGGCACAAAGAGATATTGAGTTTTCATGCGATGATAAAATAACGGAAAACATAAATCCCGAAAACAAGAGGCTATACATGATGACTATTTTAAAATCAGCGGAAAGGAATGAAAAAAATGATTAATGCTCCATACTTTTCAACCTCATTTTCCAAAAACGGAAAGAAAGTCAAAAAAAGACTCGACAACATTTTAAACGAAAACAAAAAACCGAGCGTGCGTTCATATTTTACAGCCGTATTAATGCTTGCGACCGTTTTGACAACAGCGGTCGGGTGCTCCGAGCAGGACATTGCAATTATAGGCGGTGCGGACGGTCCGACAGATATTTATACGGCAACCGGTAACGAGGCGGTTGATAAGATGTATGCGTCAAAGCTAAAATATGTCGGGGATAATTCGGGAGTCGGAAACGTGTTGAATACTCTCGCCAAAGTAAACGGTCTTGAAAACGCCGGATTTGAGCTTGTTACATCGGGTAAACCGTTCGGTGTAATTGAAAAATACAAAACAGTCGGCGCAATCGACAACGCTCAAATGAAAAGCCGTGCCGCCGCTGCACTTGCGCTGATAGCCAATGCGGAATTCTTTGAATATCAAATTGACGGGAATCCGACACGATACACTCTTGACGATTTAAACCGTGAATACTGTGTGGATCTAAAAAAGAGCGGAGAAAATGCGGAGAGCTTTGCGTCGCTTTACAGCATTCTGTACAGTCCCGTTTCAACCATTGACGAGGGCGTATCAAGGTCAATAATTTCGATTTCAAGGGACGGATATTTACAAGGAGAATTTAATGCCGAGGGTCATATAATATTAGACACCGAGCCTGAGGATAAAACGCAGACCGATACGACAAACACCGTTGTTTACGCTCTTATAACATACAGAGAATTCGGCTTTGTAAATGACTGCTTTACTGATATTTCCGGCTGCGGAGTAATACCGGCGAGGATTGTACTTGACCGTAATCTTCGGCTTGCAGACTTCAAATTACCGGAGGACGGATCACTTTACGTGGAGTCGATAAAGAATATGTTCCCCAAGTCGCTTTGGAACAGGGCGATAAAAATATCAAACGATGACAGGGAAGTATGCGATAATCAGCTGAGAAAATATGCCGAGGATTATCTGAAGAAAATCGGCAGAGACGCACAAGTCGTATTTTCCAATGAGCTTAAATACACGCCGCTCGATATAAGCACCGGTGCATCTAATCGCCTTTTGGATTCGTACGGAGAATTTTACGAACTTCATCAAAATTCAAGCCGTGAAACGCTTGAAAACGGAGTAAGATACAGATACACAACCGATTGGCAGGGAAAAAGCGGAATAGGGAAAATTACTTTCTCAAAATATGCCGACGGTAAGCTTGCGCAAAAGACAGTAATAAACGTAAACGGAGATGAGCTGTCAATTGATGAGCTGTATAATGCTCCGTCGCTTCTTGACAAGAAATAATGTGTATATTCTACAAAGTACAACTTGCTATATAATCTTGTTATTGTCGCAAATGCATATAATCAAAAATTATGCTTGACTTTTTTCTCAAAATAGGTTATAATAGTTAATGTTGTACGGCGGTATAGCTCAGTTGGCTAGAGCATGCGGTTCATACCCGCAGTGTCAGTGGTTCAAGTCCACTTACCGCTACCAAAATCAGAATGGCGTTTGTGTCATTCTGATTTTTTATTAGAAATTTTCAGAGTTTGATGAAACATACAAAAAGGAGAAAATGATATGAAAATTAATCAATTCGATGTAGTTTTACTCAAAAACGGAAAAGAAGCTACAATACTTGAGTTTCATAAGGACGGCCGTAGTATGCTTGCCGAAATAATTGATAAAAAAGGTCAAATCGTTGATATGCCGGTTATAACGGCTGATGATGTTGTACGCATTACATATCACGCCAAACAGCAGGAGAATTGAAATTATTTATTCTTTCGGATTTTCAAAAATCAAAAAGGGCTGCTTAAAACTTGTTTAAACAGCCCAAACTCATTTAAGGGGGATAAAAAACTTTAAAGTCTGAAGTTTTTTATCCCGTTTTTTATTTCATCTTTTTAATCGTTCGTTATTTTTTTAAGCGATTTTGAAAACGACATCGAAAAAAGCACCGATGTAAATATCACCGCTATAAAATCCGCAATAGGCTCAGCCATATAAACAGCATACGTTTGATTTGAAATAAGTTGCGGAAGTATGTATATCAGCGGTATAAGCAGAATAAACTTTCTGAGCACGGCAACGATTATAGAGCAAGGAGCATTGCCTATCGACACAAACGTAATCTGGCACGAAAGCTGTATTCCGAACATAAATATCGCACCGCAATATATTCTCAGCACTTTTGATGTGAAGTCAATAAGGCTTTGGTCGGGCGTAAACATTCTTGCAAACGCCGTTGGGAAAAGCATAATTACAACCCAAAGAACAATCGAATATGTCAGGCTCGCCTTCAGAAGTGCAAAAAAGCTCTTTTTAACACGCAACGCATTTTTTGCGCCGTAATTATAGCTCGTTATCGGCTGTGAGCCTTGTGCTATTCCCTGAAGCGGCAGCATGGCAAACTGCATAACGCTTGTAAGTATTGTCATTGCTCCGACTGCGGTATCGCCGCCGTATTTCAGCAGAGACGAGTTGAAGCAGACAGAGATAACGCTCTCGCTCGACTGCATTATAAATGTTGCAAGACCGAGCATAATACAAGGCACAATCAGCTTAAGACTTACGAAAAGATTACCTGCCTTAAGTTTTATGATTGTTTTGCTCCCCATCAAAAACATCGTCACCCACACGCATGACACACACTGCGAAATCACGGTCGCTATTGCCGCACCGCGGACTCCCATATTGAATTTAAAAATGAGTATAGGGTCGAGAACAATGTTGATAACAGCACCTATAAGCACGGTTATCATGCCTTTAGTGGCAAATCCCTGCGCTGTAATGAACGCATTAAGACCGAGAGTAAGCTGCACAAAAACAGTACCGAGCGCATAGATTTTCATGTAATCGGTTGCATACTCGATTGTGTTTTCGCTTGCGCCGAACGCCAAAAGAAAACTTCTGCTGCAAAAAATAAGAATAGCCGTTAAAAAAGCCGAAATGATTATCTGCATTGTAAAACAACCGCCGAGAAGTTTTTCCGCCGTATCCTTATCGCCCTTTCCCATAGCTATGCTTGCACGCGGAGCACCGCCCGAGCTTACAAATGCGGCAAATGCCGAAATTATCATTATAAGCGGCATACACACACCCACTCCTGTAAGCGCAAGATCGCCGTTTTGAGGAATATGACCTATATATATTCTGTCTACAATATTATAAAGCATATTTACAAGCTGCGCTATTACTGTCGGTACGGCAAGCTTAAAAAGCAGCTTTCCTATCGGTGCCGAACCGAGAAATTCGTTGTCATTATTCATTGTATTCACTCTCTTTTACTTTTCTTTAAAACTCGTTATTATGCTTTCGGCCTGTGCGTCAATGCCGGCGCCGCGGCAAATATCAATTCTTTGATAAAGGAAAATATATGCCTTGCCGTTTACCCTCGTAATATAAAAAGTCGAATAAACCATGCCCACATTTTCTCTGTTTCTCAGCGTTTGCGCATAAAACCTGCGATTTCCCGAATTAATTGTCTTTACCTGCGTAACTATTGCCGGCTTGTCATCTTCGTATTCATCTCTGTATTCGGCTATCGCATCACTGAGCAATTTTTTCAGCATTGTATCGTTTACGACATTATCTTGAATAGATATTGATATATACGCCTCATTTTCCGCATACTTAATACTGTCGCTCGTCATGGCATACCACCCCTGCGGATAACTGACATTTATTCCGTCAAGCTCGGCAGAATAAACGCTTAAATCGTATTCCGGGAGTTCGATATTACCATACTGCATATATGACGGAGGAACGGGCGAAAACGAACCGATTATTTTCCGCACTTCTTCCTTGGTGGACGCGCTCGCCCTTATATTGTACACATAGTCGCATATTTTAATAAATACATTACAATCAACATAATTCCCCAATGACTCTCCGTTATAATACGACCAATAACCGTAGGCATCGGGAAACTCCTTTAAATTGAATTTTTCCACTGCGTCAAACTTTACAAGCTCGCTGTTATAAAGCTTTGAATCTTCGGCAAACACTTTATCCGCCAAAATCTCGGGACTTGAATCACTCGAAAATACGGAGGCATACAAAATATGATTTCTGCTTTTGGGGTCAACAAAGTTTACAGTGCCGTTTTCATCTTCATACGATATCCATTCTGCCGGTATATCCAAGGCATAATCAAAAAATTTGTTTTTGTATTTTCGTACCCCGTCCTCCACATCGGAAAAGTCATAAAATGCACGGCTGTCCGTAACGGAAAAGCTCTCTGCTGCGGAAAACAGCTCATCTCCGACGTTTTCACCGGCAAATATAACCACGGTAACACCGTAACACTTACCGTCCTTTACGTATTTACGCTCATCAAGCATCATGTTATCGTTTTGCATTCTGTAATGGAGTGTTGGAACAGGCGCATCCTCTATCTCGCAAATCAGTTCTCTGCCGTCCTCTACGACATTCTTTATATGTTCAATCTCACCCTCGGCATCAAGCTCATCTCCATCGCCGCAGGCAACAAGCAATTCACTTGCTTTGCCGTCTATACCAAACACTATTCGCGAACCGTCACCGTTTCTGGAAAAACTGTCCGCCATGGTCGGATTTTTCATAGTCCAGCCGTAATAGCTGTCGCCTATATATTCAAAATTGCCTATTCCTTTTTTTAAAACCGTTATTAATCCGTTGTCATATGAAACTGTCGCTCCGAAATTTTCGCTTATAAACCTAAGCGGTACCATTGTTGTGCCGTTATAAAGTTCAGGGGCAACAGATAAATAATTTACGGTATTGTTTATCATTGCCACATCGTTATCTATTTGAAGGGAAAGGCGCATACGCTGATAAAAAAGCGTTACAACCTGCGATTTTTCATCCCACTCAACATCGGCTCCGAATGCTTCCGTGATAACACGTACCGGAACAAGAGTAGTACCTCCGCCGACTATATACGGTGCGGGTATTTCGGATTTTACTCCGTTTATATCTATTACGTCCTCGCCTATTTTAAAGCTTACCCTAATGTCGCCAATCGACTCTGCTGCGGCATTGACCGACAAAATCGCAAAAAGTGCCGCAAATAAACAAAAAATCCGCTTTAATTTCATATCGTATCACTCTTTTCAAAATAATCAATTTAACCCGGTTACTTTTATGCATTTATTATAGCATATTGCAAAGCCGATGTCAATATTAATTAAAGATACGCCAAAACGATAAATTTCACCGCATATCAAGCTTTAATAAAGCCTCTTTGATACCTTCAAAAGGTAACTTACAACATAGCTTTGTATAGATGTGCTTGCAATTTCCTGAATAAGTCTCGGAATATAAAAATACGAAAACGCAAGCTTTGAAAGCTCCGGAACAAACATCATCAAAACAAATGTATTAAGAGTGGTTATTATAATATTTACCGTCATAAGCACGCACAGCACATTAAGATAATTATCCGAATAAAACTTCGTTTTGGAAAGCATCTTGTTTACTGCCAAAAATACACACGAAACCGCTCCGAACGTTATCGGTGCATATGTAAGAAACGGTATTTTTTTATTAAATCCCTGCAAAAAATGCGAATATGAAGTATCACCGCCGATAAAAAACATATTTACCGCTCCGAATATAATAAACGCCGAAAACACACATACAAACACGGGATATGTTATCTTTTTGTCCTTTATCATTCTCCAGCCGAAGCCTCGCATTACTCCGCCGAGTACAGCCGTTACGGTAAGCGGAAAAAGATACGCACCCTCCGGCTTTATAAGATATGATAAAATATCACATATTCCGTTTGTCATACCGCCCCAAAACGGTCCGAACATAAATGCGGGAAGAGTTGTTATATATCCCGAAACACTAAGGCGCATACCGCCGCCACCGCCGAAATATACCATTTGACGAAACAGCGACAGCACAAGACCGAGCGCTATAAACAGTGAGGTGATTACAAGTTTTTTTGTTTGATTTTTTTGCATAAAAAAATCCCCTTTCAAAATTATTCGCAGGGGCTGAGAAAAAAATATATTATATTTTTCTGACAGCGGATGAAATATTATACCGCAAGCCGAGGCTTTTCGTTCAGAAACTCTACTCCCATTTTCTGACACTTAACGCATAATATCTGCTCTGCATATATCATATTATACTATGCACATTTTTATTTGTCAATAGCAACATTACACAAAAATCCGCATTTTTAACCGTACAAACAAGAAACAGTGCGTAAATGTGCCGGATAAATTATCGCAAGACATCCTCCTCGGATATAAACATTATACCGAAGCTAACCGCAAGAAACACGCAGCACACCCATATTGCCTTACTGCCTATATTCTTTGTTATAACCGCTCCTATCCCGGCTCCTGTTGCAAAAACGGCAATAACTCCGAAATACGTCAGCGACTTTCGTAAAATAGCCTTATCATGCACATGAAAATATGCACAAAGCGACTCTATTGCACTTTTCATATTACCTATGCACATCGTGCTTGCATATGCATGACCGCGCACCTTATGAAACGTTTGTACCTGCATTGCGCAAACAAACGACACGAGCGCATTGGCAAGCGGATTGAATTTTTGCGGCAAAAAGCCTACCGCCAAAAGCAATACTATCTCCATAAGCAAAATAATCTGCCGCCAATGTATTTTTTCACACGCTTTAAAGCGCACGTGTATAAGCTCCGCCACAGCCGTGCCGACCAAAAATGACACAACCGGTATCAAATATTTTATCACCGTATGCCATTGACCGACAAAAAACGCCGAACTCATCAAGACGATATTTCCCGTCTGCGCATTTGCAAAAACCTCTCCTCTGCAAATGTATGTATAAGCGTCCTGAAATCCGCCCGATAATATAATAAACATTGCGTTGCGAAACGTATCAGACATTTGACCGTTTATTTTTCTGCTTAACATAACTGATTATTCCTTTGAAAAAGTAAATACAAGCGCCGTATAAGAAAGCATAAACCCCAGCGCCGTAAGTATAAGAATAAAACCGCTGCCGCCGCACACCGCATTTGATATGCATGACACAAAAAATCCCGCACCCATACTCAATGCGATAATCCTCTCCGCCGTGCTCCCATGCATTTTTTCGGACAAGAGCTTGCAAATCATTACAACCATCACCAAATCAAGCATTACATCCATAAGCATTTGTGCTGCCATATCCATTTAAAATTCCTTCTTTCACTTGACTTTTAAATCAATATATATTATAATACATCTATGTGCATATGTAAAATGTATTATAAATATATATTACATATCAAATTGATATAGGAAGGCAAAAAAATGAACGTAAGCTGCGAATACTACAAAATATTTTATTACGTCGCAAAATTCGGCGGTGTTTCACAGGCTGCAAAGGTGCTTCTGCACAATCAGCCAAACCTGACAAGAACAATAAAGAATTTGGAAAGCCAGCTCGGCTGTCCGTTGTTTCTGCGGACAAAGCAGGGTATGACTCTCACAGATGAGGGCAAAAAACTCTATGAGCATATCAGAATAGCTTTTGAACATATCGAGGCCGCCGAAAATGAGCTGACCGAAATAAACAATCTCGAAAACGGGAATATATATATTGCGGCAAGTGAAGTGGCGCTAAGATGCTTGCTGCTGCCGGTTTTAAAAAAATTCAGAGAGCTTTATCCCGGGATTCATATAAGAATAAGCAATCATTCGACCCCACAGGCAATATCCGCACTCAAAGAAGGCTCTGCCGATTTTGCCGTAGTGACAACGCCTACCGTATACTTACCCACACTTACACAAACAAACGTAAAGTTAATAAATGAGGTTGCAATCTGTTCGCCGAAATTTTCAGCTTTGCTCGATAAAAAAATATCTCTGTCGCAATTGACACAATACCCACTTATTTCCCTCGGCAGCAACACAAAATCATACGAGTTTTATTCCGATTTCTTCAAAAATCACGGCGAGGTATACAAACCCGATATAGAAGCGTTCACGGCCGATCAGATTTTACCAATTGCAGAAGCGGATTTGGGAGTAGGATTTGTGCCGAGAGAATTTGTTCACGCAACGGATAACGTAAGAATAATTGACCTTGCCGAAAAAATACCGCCGCGCAATATATGTATAATCAAAAGGATTGAACAGCCGCTCGGTGCAGCAGCAAGGGAGCTTGAAAAAATGATACTGCACCGATAACAAATGTGTGCGACATTCAGCCGTCTTTGCATAATATGCCAAATATATCATAATTTCTGAAACAATCCTTACAGTAAAAGATACTTGTGTAAACTTTTTAGATTTTACGGTAAAAAATAACCGTTGTTTTTGTTGATAAATTGTGAATTTAACGTATATGACTTGACAAAGGGCGACAAAAAATAGTATAATAAGAAGTGATATGATAAATTTAATTGCGTGGAGGGAATTTAGCTGTATGCAAAAGCTTCGCATGGGAATAGATGTAGGCTCTACAACCGTTAAGGCGGTAGTGCGTGATGAAAACGGAAAAATAATATTTTCAAGCTACAAGCGACATTTTTCGGATATTATATTAACTGTTCGTGAGCTGTTTTCGGCTGCAAAAGAACAAATAGGAAATTCCGAATTTTCCGCAGCTATAACAGGCTCGGGCGGTCTACTGATTTCGGAGATGCTTGGCATAAAGTTCGTGCAGGAAGTTATAGCCACAAAAACAGCCGTTTCAAAGCTTTATCCCACCATTGACGTTGTAATTGAGCTCGGCGGCGAGGACGCAAAAATACTTTATCTTACAAACGGTCTTGAACAGAGAATGAACGGCACGTGTGCGGGAGGTACAGGCTCCTTTATCGACCAAATGGCAATACTTCTCAAAACGGACGCATCGGGGCTTAATGCGCTTGCCGAAAATCATAAAACAATATATCCCATAGCCGCACGCTGCGGTGTTTTTGCCAAATCGGATATACAGCCGCTTTTAAACGAGGGCGCAACAAAAGAGGACGTTGCCGCATCGGTATTGCAGGCGGTTGTGGTGCAGACAATAAGCGGTCTTGCACAGGGACGGCCTATAAAGGGAAACATACTTTTTCTCGGCGGTCCGCTTCACTATTTGTCGGAGCTTAGGGAGCGTTTTCGCCAAACACTCTCCGACAGTGCACAAAGCTTCACCTCTCCCGATAATTCTCAGCTTTTTGTTGCGCTCGGTGCATCAATCGCAAGCGAGGGTACATATACAACGGATAAGATTTTAAAAATGCTTGATGAAAATCACGAAACAAAGCATCAAATTACCCGCATGGAGCCTCTTTTTAAAAGCACTGCCGATTATGAAGCATTTAAAGCTCGTCATGACAGCAAAAAAGCAGAAAGATTTGACATAAAAGACGCAAAGGGAGCGCTGTTTCTCGGTATGGACGTCGGTTCAACAACACTCAAAGCGGTGCTTTGCGACGCATCCGGCAGAATATGCTTCAGCCACTACTCGAAAAATAACGGCAGTCCGCTATCTATTGCCGTTGACATACTGAAAGACATTTACTCACTTTTGCCAAGCGGTGCATTTATTGCAAACGCCGCCGCAACAGGTTATGGAGAACAGCTTTGCAAAGTCGCATTTTCCATACCGGAGGGTGAAATAGAAACAATAGCGCATTATACCGCAGCAAGCCATTTTGTGCCGAACGTAGATTTTATTATAGACATCGGCGGTCAGGACATGAAATGCATGAAGCTTAAAAACGGTGTAATAGAAAGCATAATGCTAAATGAGGCATGCTCCTCCGGGTGCGGCTCATTTATACAAACCTTTGCCGAATCGCTCGGAATGAGCGCTCCGGAATTTGCAAAAGCCGCAATAACCGCCGAAAACCCTGTTGACCTTGGAACACGCTGTACGGTATTTATGAACTCACGTGTTAAGCAGGCGCAAAAAGAAGGGGCAAAAGTCGGCGACATAAGTGCAGGACTTTCGTATTCCGTTGTAAGAAATGCGCTGTACAAGGTAATAAAGCTGAGAGATACATCGCTGCTCGGCGAAAACATAGTGGTTCAGGGCGGAACATTTTATAACGACGCCGTTTTAAGATGCTTTGAAGCCGTATCTGGAAGAAACGTTACAAGACCCGATATTGCAGGTATAATGGGTGCATTCGGTGCGGCACTGATTGCAAGAAACAGATACAGCGGCACACCGTGCAATATTATAACTGCGGAAGCGCTTGACAGGTTTTCGTTTGAAAACAAAATAACACGCTGCGGCGGCTGTGAAAACAAATGCCGTCTTACCGTAACGAGATTTGCCGACGGGAGAAGCTTTATATCGGGGAATCGCTGCGAAAAGGGTGCAGGTAAGGAAAAACCGAAAAAGAATCTTCCCAATATGTACGAATACAAATACAACAGATTATTCGATTATTTACCGCTTGAGGAAAAGGACGCAAAGCGAGGAGTTATAGGTATTCCGCGAGTTTTGAACATTTATGAGAATTATCCGCTTTGGTTTACGTTTCTTACAAAACTCGGATTTTGCGTTAAGCTTTCGCAAAGAAGCACGCACAAGATTTACGAAAAGGGGATAGAATCCATACCGAGCGAAAGTGCATGCTACCCGGCAAAGCTTGCTCACGGTCACATTAAAGACCTTTTGGACAGCGGCATTAAAACAATTTTCTATCCGTGTGTAACATACGAAGAACAAGAGTTTTCCGACGCCGGAAATCACTTCAACTGCCCGATGGTTGTATCCTATCCGCAGGTAATATACAACAACGTAGATGAGGTCAGAAGCAACGGAGTTAAATTCATTTTCCCGTTTGTTAATTTGGGTGACAGAAAATCGTTTGAAAACCAAATGTACAAGGAGCTGTCACCGCTGGGCATAACAAGGGACGAAATAACCGCCGCATCGGACGCTGCATTTTCCGAGTTTGCCGCATTTAAAGCGGATATAAGAGAAAAGACAAAAGAATACTTAAAAATAATAGATGAAGAAAAACTGCACGCAATAGTTCTCGCCGGACGTCCGTATCACATAGACCCCGAAATCAACCACGGCATTCCGGAGCTTATAACTTCTCTCGGCTTTGCCGTATTAAGCGAAGACGGAGTTGCACCGCTCGGTCATCTTGAACGTGACATTCGTGTTGTTGACCAGTGGGCATATCACACAAGATTGTATGAAGCGGCGGCTTATGTAACAAAGAATCCTCGTCTTGAGCTTATTCAGCTTAACTCATTCGGCTGCGGTCTTGACGCCGTTACAACCGACCAGGTGCTTGAAATATTAGAAGCAAAGCAAAAAATATACACTACGCTTAAAATTGATGAAATATCAAATCTCGGAACCGCAAAAATACGCATTCGCTCGCTTAAGGCGGCAATAGAAGAAAGAGAAAAGTCGGGAATCAATCACTCGGAGGATAAGCCGTATACATTAGAACGTGTGATGTTTACAAAAGAGGACAAGAAAAGGCACACGGTTATCTTTCCGCAAATGAGTCCTTATCACTTTACGATGTTTGAAGCCTGCCTGAAAAAAGAAGGCTACAACGCCCTGCTTCTCGACAACGTTTCTCCGTCAGATGTTGAAATGGGATTAAAATGCGTAAATAATGATGCCTGCTATCCGTCTATACTCGTAACGGGTCAGCTTGTAAACGCCTTTGTAAGCGGAAAATGCGACCCGAGCAACAGCTCTGTCATGATTACGCAAACGGGCGGAGGCTGCCGTGCGACCAACTATATTGCATTTATAAGAAAAGCGCTTAAGGAAATGGGTTATGCAAACGTACCCGTAATCTCGCTGAATCTTTCGGGGCTTGAAGGCAACCCCGGCTTTACGATAACAGCCTCGCTTGTGCATAATCTTGTAAGATGTGCGGTTATAGGCGACGTTTTGCTGACTCTCACAAACGCAACCCGTCCGCACGAAGCAAGCAAGGGTGATACGGACAGATTATACAAAACAATCGAAACTGAACTGTGCGACAAGATAACAAGCGGAAAATCATTTAATGTAAAGAAAACCGTTTCGGATATTGTATCGCGTTACGAGGAGATAAAAACGGTAAACGTTAAAAAGCCGCGTGTAGGAATTGTAGGAGAAATTCTTGTAAAATTCCATCCCGGCGCAAACAACGACTGCATAAGGGTTGTTGAAAATGAGGGCGGTG
This sequence comes from uncultured Clostridia bacterium, assembly GCA_934486495.1. Classification (GTDB taxonomy): domain Bacteria; phylum Bacillota; class Clostridia; order UBA1381; family UBA1381; genus RGIG9115. Next base: position 48,783 of record CAKSPW010000002.1, on the reverse strand, counting down.
AAGCGGTAATGCCCGGTCTTTTGGATTTCCTGCTTTACTGTCTGTACAACACAAAGTTTAGACGTGACAATCTCGGATTTTCAAAAAAAGCAACCTCTCTTTCGCTTTTGGCAATATCACTTCTCGAGCGATACAGAAATTATGCCTGCACCGCACTCGGAAAAAGCGCAAAGTACAGCCGTTTATTACCGTCGGATATAGAAAATACGGCAGAGGGAGCAAAGAAAATTTTAAAGCTCGGACATTGCAGCGGCGAGGGATGGTTTCTTACAGGTGAGATGATAGAGCTTATAGAACACGGCACGAAAAATATTATCTGCGTTCAGCCGTTTGCGTGCCTGCCGAACCATGTTACCGGAAAGGGCATGATAAAGGAAATCAGGCGCAAATATCCCGATTCAAACATTGTTCCCGTCGATTACGATCCCGGCGCAAGTGAGGTAAATCAGCTAAACCGCATTAAGCTTATGATGGCAACGGCGTTTGATAACATGAAAAAGGAAAATCCAGTAGTAAATGACAAAGAGAAGGTATCCGAATGAAAAGAAAATTACGAATGCCTGTTTTGTCTGCACAGCTTTAAAATTACTGTCGCCAAAATCTAAAGTACGTTTTTCACTACAGCAAAAGGAGATGGAGACTAAATGTTCTTCTTTACAAGACGAATTATTGAAAGCATTATAATAACGCTGATTTCTTCCGTTCCGATATATCTTATATACAAGCTCGGATTTATCCCGAACACAAAGCTTGCATACCTTATATCGTTTTCAATAGACACCATAGTATTTCTGGGTCTTAATTATTTTGTATTGCCGGCGCATCTTATGGCGGTCAGGGGAAGCAATATACGATATATCCTCGTAAACGGTACAATTTGTGCACTTCTTGCCGGAGCAAGCCTGCTAATGCGTCATTTTAACGTAAGCGGTGACATGTACACGGCGCTGTTCGGATTTACTAAAGTATTTGCGGCTTTTGACATACCGGCAACAATCTCCGCAATACTGTTTTGGGGAATTTACCTCGGAGAAATAATGCTTATTCTTGCAGTAGACGGCAAAGGTATAAGACACCTTTACCAAAGTATGAACTAAAGCATGCTTATGTAACGGTATAAAAAGGAAAAATATAATGATAAACAAAAGAACAAAAAACATAATATCGGCAATATTAATACTGCTGATTCTATTTATGCTCGCCTTTCTGATAAAGGCATATTTTGACGGCCATTTCAACTCAAAAGAATCGCTGCAGGATTACATAAAAGGCTTTGGCGTTTTCGCACCCCTTGTCCTGACCGTTATTCAGGCGGTTCAGGTTGTAATTCCGATACTGCCGGGATTTTTCGGCTGTGCCGTCGGCGCTGTCCTTTTCGGAACAACAGGCGGATTTATATGCAACTATATAGGTATATCTTTAGGCTCTGTAATCGCTTTTTTTCTGTCGAGAAAATTCGGAGTGAGCCTTATCAAAATAATGTTTTCGGAAGGGAAATACGAAAAATGGTCAGCAATAACGGACAAGTGGAAATCGTTTCCGACATTCATGTTCATTGCAACTCTGCTGCCGCTCTTCCCTGACGATTTTTTATGCTACTTCTCGGGACTTACAAAAATGAGCGCAAAAAAATTTATTTGGATTATTGTACTCGGCAAACCGTGGTGCATATTGGTTTACAGCATACTGTTTGCAAAAATTTAACGGAGGATATTTATATGCAGGAAATACTGAATAATGAAGTCGTCATGGACGATGAGGAAAGAGAGAGTATCGATACCGCAAGAGTGTCTTTTCTGATAGGATACTATGACTACACGGTTGTGCTTACATATCTTGGAATGCTTACGGGATTTATAGGTATTGCACTGGCAATGGCAGGCAAGTTTGACAGGGCGGTGCTATGTCTTATGGTTTCCGGAGTGTGCGATATGTTCGACGGTGCCGTTGCGTCAACAAAAATGCGAACAAAAAAGGAAAAGCGTTTCGGCGTTCAAATTGATTCATTCAGCGACTTGCTGTGCTTTGGAGTTCTCCCGGCAGTTATTACGTTCGGCATGGTACACAGACGCGTTATCGGCATGACTATATGCGGACTGTATGTTCTTTGTGCGCTTATAAGGCTTGCGTACTTTAACGTTGACGAGGAAGAAAGACAAGACAAAACAAACGAGCGCAGAACATGGTATTTAGGCGTTCCCGTTACGACAATTGCACTGATTTATCCGATATTTTTCAACTTTTTTGCCGGTGTCGGCAAGTTTTTGGCATTGCTAATTGTTATGGGCATGGCATTTTTGCTTCCCGTCAAAATAAGAAAGCCTCATATTTTCGGGAAAACACTTATGTGCATTATCGGTCTTTTAACACTAATACAGCTTGTTTCGGGTATGATTATATTATGACATCGACTTACTTCTTATATAAAACAGTTATCGGCAGATGCTTTCTTAAAATACTCACACGTCCGTTTTTTTCAAAAATGTGCGGAGCATTTTTAAACACATCGCTTTCAAAGCCGATGATTAAATACTATACAAAAAAATACGACATAGATTTGAACGAATATGAAAAAAAGAATTACGACTGTTTTAATTCTTTTTTCACAAGAAAAAGAAAAATACTCGACATCAATACAGATAAATCCGCTTTTATAAGCCCGTGCGACGGATACTTAAGCGTATGTAAAATTGATGACAATTCCGTGTATCATGTAAAAAACGTTGATTACAGCTTATCGGAGCTTTTGAAAAGCGAAAAGGAAGCGAATGAATACAAAAACGGCTTATGCTTTATATTCCGCCTTGCACCGCACAATTTTCACAGATATTGTTTTGCAGACAGCGGCGAGATAATATACGAGAAAAAAATAGACGGCATTTTACACTGCGTAAGACCGCTTGCAACATCGAGCTGTCCCGTTTACATTCAAAATTCAAGAGAATACACGAAAATTAAAACGGATAATTTTTCTGATGTAATTCAAATGGAAGTCGGAGCGATGATTGTCGGCAAAATAAAAAACAATAAACACGGCAAATTCGTTTTAAGAGAGCAGGAGAAAGGCTATTTTGAATTCGGAGGGTCAACCGTTATAGTGCTTGTCAAAGAAAACATTCTTGAATACGAAGCAAACGACGAACAAACGGAAATCCCGGTTAAAATAGGTACTGCGGTTGCGAAAAAAAGAAGCTTACAATTTAAGGATATAAACGGCTAAAAGCCGTTTCCCGAAACAACTGATTTAAAATATTAAAACAGTTGTTTCGGGTTTTCTTTATTCTGCAAAAAAACAATCCGTTCAGACAAATCCAAGCGAACGATTATTAGGTTTCACGTCGGCATAAGAAATATCAAAAAAGTATTAGTCCGTCAAAGCTTTTTAATATGACAAAATGCAATAGGCTTTCTTAAAGCTCACTTAAATATCTGTCTACCGAAAATGCCGCATCTCTGCCCTCCCGTATTGCACGAACAACAAGGCTTTGACCTCTCCTGCAATCGCCTGCCGCAAAAACTCCGTCCACGCTTGTTTTATGGTCATCGGTATTTGCGTCGGCAACTCCTCGGCTTGTCATCTTAACGCCGAATTTTCCGAGCAGCTCATCATCCGCTCCGACAAATCCCATTGCAATAAGAATTAAATCTGCCTTTATGATTTTCTCCGTTCCATCAATGGGAGCAAAGTTTTTTACCTTTGTCGTATGCACCGCTTTTACATTTCCGCTTTTATCACCGTCAATTTGTACGGCTGTTGTTTCATAAATTCTCGGGTCACCCCCGAAAACCTCAATAGCCTCCTCCTGACCGTAATCGGTCTTTTTAACGCGCGGCCATTCGGGCCATGGATTATTCGCAGCCCTTACTTCGGAAGGCTCGGGCATAATTTCAAGCTGAACAACGCTTAACGCTCCCTGACGTATTGCACTGCCCACGCAGTCGTTTCCCGTATCTCCGCCGCCTATAACAACAACGTTTTTGCCCTTTGCATCAATATATTTCCCGTCTTTGTGATTAGAATCCAAAAGACTTTTTGTGTTTTTCCCCAAATATTCAACGGCAAAATAAACACCTTTTAAATCGGCTCCCGGAACGGTGAGCGCTCTCGGCTTTGATGCGCCCGTGCAAAGTACAACGGCGTCATAATCTCTCATAAGCTCTTTCGGTGAAATATCCTCGCCGATTGCAACGTTCGTTTTAAATTCTATCCCCTCTTTATGAAGCAAATCCGTTCTGCGCTCTACAATCTTCTTGTCAAGCTTCATATTCGGTATGCCGTACATTAAAAGTCCTCCTGTTCTGTCCGACTTTTCAAATACGGTAACGCTGTGACCGAGCTGATTTAAAATATCCGCACACGCAAGTCCCGATGGTCCCGAGCCTATTACGGCTACTTTTTTCCCTGTTCGCCTGTCGGGTATTCTCACCTTGACATATCCTTTTTTAAACGCATTGTCTATTATATGACACTCTATATTTTTTACCGTCACCGGAAGCTCGTTCATGCCGAGAGTGCATGAGCCTTCGCAAAGCGCCGGGCATACTCTGCCTGTAAATTCGGGGAAATTACTTGTAAGAGAAAGTCTTTTGTACGCCTCCTCAAGTTCTCCGTGATATACAAGGTCATTCCATTCGGGAATTAAGTTATTAAGCGGGCAACCGAGAGTGAAGCCGCATGACATATCACCCGTATGGCAAAACGGGACGCCGCAGTTCATACACCTTGCGCCCTGACGCTGTAAATGTGCCAGGTCGTACGATGTATGAAATTCATCCCAATCCTTTATTCTCTCCGCCGGAGTTCTGTCCTTTGGAAGATTTCTTTTATATTCCATAAATCCGGTAGGTTTTCCCATATCTCATTTCTCCGTTTCTTTGTGAAATTAAGCGTTTAAAAGCTTTTGAAAAGCAGTCATTGCCGCATCGTCGTAAGATGCACCGTTTTCTCTTTCCTCACGCATGATAGTAACGACCTTTTTATAATCACGAGGTATTACACGTACAAATCTTTTCTTTTCGGTTTCCCAGCTGCTAAGTACACGAAGCGCCGCATCACTGCCTGTATATTTTTTGTGGTTTTCTATTATACCCTTAAGCTCGTTTAAGCTTTCCTCATCGAGCGTATCCTCAACCGACACAAGTCCCGTATTGCACTTTGAAGCAAAATCGCCCTTTTTATCGTATACATACGCAACGCCGCCGGACATACCTGCTGCAAAGTTTTTGCCGCATTCGCCGAGAATTACAACACGTCCGCCCGTCATATACTCACAGCCATGGTCACCGATACCCTCAACCACTGCCGTAATACCGGAATTTCTTACGCAAAAACGCTCGCCTGCCTTACCTCTTATATAAGCCTCGCCGAATACTGCACCGTAAAACGCAACATTACCGACAATAACATTATCCTCAGGAATAAAGTCGGCATTTTGCGGTGAATTTACAACAATTCTTCCGCCTGACAAGCCTTTGCCGATATAATCGTTGCTGTCGCCTTCAAGATACATCGTCACGCCGTGAGCAAGAAATGCGCCGAAGCTTTGACCTGCCGAGCCGATAAAATGAAGTCTTATACTCTCGTCGGGCAGTCCGTCCGCGCCCTTAGCCTTTGTGATAGCCGATGAAAGCATTGCCCCGACGGCTCTGTCTTTATTCGTTATTTTAAGCTTTGCTTCAATATGCTTGCCGCTGTTTATTGCAGGTGCGCAAAGTCTTATGATTGTATTTTTATCAAGTGTAAGCTCAAGCTTATGATCCTGCTTTTCGGTACAATAACGCTCTTTTTCATTCGAACAGATTTTCGGCTGATAAAGAACTGATGTTAAATCCACACGTCTTGCCTTTTCGTGACGAACATTTGTCTGCTCAAGAAATTCAACGTGACCGATCAGCTCGTTTACGGTTCTAACGCCGATTTTTGCCATCCACTCTCTTAAATCCTCGGCAATAAAGCGCATAAAGTTTTCGACATATTCGGGCTTACCGGAAAAGTTTTTCCTAAGCTCGGGGTTTTGAGTCGCAACACCTACAGGGCAGGTATCAAGGTTACAAACTCTCATCATTACGCATCCCATAACAACAAGCGGTGCCGTTGCAAACGCATATTCCTCCGCACCCAAAAGTGCCGCAATTGCAACATCTCGCCCTGTCATAAGCTTGCCGTCCGTTTCAATTGATACTCTGCTTCTGAGATTGTTCATAAGAAGCGATTGATGCACCTCGGCAACACCAAGCTCCCACGGAAGACCTGCGTGCCGTATTGCTGTTCTCGGCGCCGCACCCGTACCTCCGTCATATCCGCTTACGGCAATTACGTCCGCAAGCCCTTTTGCCGCTCCTACAGCAATCGTTCCGACGCCTGCCTCGGAAACAAGCTTAACGCTTATTCTCGCATCGGGATTTGCATTTTTAAGATCGAATATAAGCTCTGCCAAATCCTCAATCGAATAAATATCATGATGCGGCGGCGGAGAAATAAGACCTACTCCCGGTGTTGAATGTCTTGCCTTCGCAATCCACGGATAAACCTTTTTTCCCGGCAGATGACCGCCCTCGCCCGGCTTTGCACCCTGAGCAATTTTTATCTGAATTTCACGGGCGTTTGAAAGGTAGTGAATATGAACGCCGAAACGTCCGGACGCAACCTGCTTTATTGCACTTGACAGATTATCGCCGTTTTCCGAAATTTCATATCTTTCGGGTATTTCACCGCCCTCGCCGCTGTTTGACTTGCCGCCGAGTCTGTTCATTGCTGCGGCAAGGCATTCGTGAGCCTCAAGGCTTATCGATCCATATGACATTGCACCGGTTTTAAATCTTTTGACTATGCTTTCAACCGGCTCTACCGAATCAAGCGCAATAGGCTTGTCAATAGTTTTTATATTCATCATGCTTCTCAGCGTACAAAGCTTGCCGTCATGCGTGTTAATCTCCTCGGCATACTCCTTGTAAAGCTTGTAATCGTTTTCACGGCACGCTCTTTGAAGCTTATAAATCGTTTGCGGATTATACATATGATACTCTCCGCTTGCACGCCACTTAAAATTACCGCCCGTTTTGAGCGCCGGTGTTTTTTCGGAAAATGCCTCGCTGTGCATCTTCATTACTTCTTTTTCTATATCGTCAATTTCAAGACCGCCTATCCTCGATGTTGTACCCGTGAAGTATTCGTCAATAACCGACATACTTATTCCGAGTGCCTCAAAAATCTGCGCACCCTTGTAGCTTTGAACGGTTGATATTCCCATTTTCGACATAGTCTTTACAATTCCCGATGTCATAGCCGTAATAAACCTGCTGACAGCCTCCTCGGGAGTAAAATCGACCTCACCGCCACGGCTCAAGTCCTCTGCAATGGCATATGCCATATAGGCATTTACCGCATCCGCACCGTAACCGAGCAAAAGTGCAAAATGATGAACCTCTCTTATCTGCGCCGACTCGACAACAATACTTACATTCATTCTGTTTCCTTTTCTTATAAGATAGTGATGAAGTCCGCTGCACGCAAGAAGCGACGGTATCGGAGCGTGAGATTTATCTGCGCCCTTATCGGACAGAATTATAATGTTACAGCCATCTTTTATAAGCTTTTCAACCCGAGCAAACATTTTATGAAGCGATTTTTCAAGACTTCCGCTTTTTCCTGCTTCAAAAAGCATAGGAACAACCGCACTTTTAAAGCCGTCCGTTGTAATTGATTTCAGTTTTCTCAGCTGTTCATCGCTTAAAACGGGAGTTTCCGCATAAATCCTTTTCCCCGAAGCCTCATGGTCAAGAAGCATTCCCTTTTCGCCGCCGATAAGCGTTACGGAGGAGGTTATGTTCTTTTCACGCATTGCGTCAATGGGCGGATTTGTAACCTGTGCAAAAAGCTGTTTAAAGTAATTAAACATAAGCTGCGGCTTATCCGAAAGCACTGCAAGCGGAACGTCATTTCCCATTGCACTTATCGGGTCGTCGCCTTTTATTACGGTTTCTTTAATGGTTGTGTTAATATCTTCCCATGTATAGCCGAACATTTTTTCCTGTTCTTCCGTCAGCTCCGGCTTATCTTCCCTGCTGTCCGCCGACTCAATATCTTCAAGCCCAACAATATTTTTCTTTACCCAAGCGTCATAGTCCTTTTGCTCATAAACCGACTTTTTAATTTCGTCATTTCCTATAACCTTGCCCTCTTCGGTATCTATCAAAAGCATTCTTCCGGGGTGCAGACGCTCCTTTTGCAGAACATCCTCACTCGGAATATCAACAACACCTGTCTCGGAGGCAAGAATTAAAAGTCCGTCCTTTGTTATTATATATCTTGCCGGACGCAAGCCGTTTCTGTCAAGAGTAGCGCCTACATATCTGCCGTCCGTGAACGCTATTGCCGCCGGGCCGTCCCAGCTCTCGGTTATACGGCTGCTGTAAAGATAAAATCCCCTCTTTTGTCTGTTCATCGTTTTATCTCTTTCCCACGGCTCCGGTATTGTCATCATAACCGCATGAGGCAAAGATATTCCCGACATATTAAGAAATTGCAAGAAGTTATCAAGCATTGCGGAGTCGCTGCCGTCCTCATTTATTATGGGCGCCGCACGGTCAAGCTCGGGATATTTTTCGCTCTTTAAAAGCGCCTGTCTTGCCTTAACCCAGTTTACGTTACCTCGGATAGTATTGATCTCGCCGTTATGAATTATATACCTGTTAGGATGCGCTCTCTCCCAGCTCGGAAATGTATTTGTCGAAAATCTCGAATGTACAAGTGCAATTGAAGATTCAATGTCAACATCCTTCAAATCAAGATAAAACTCGCTGACCTGCTTCGGAGTGAGCATTCCCTTATAAACAATTGTTCTTGCGGAAAAACTTGCAAAATAGAAATAGCTGTCACCGCCCGTTTTTTTGTATCTTATTTCTCTTTCGGAACGCTTCATTGCAATATACATTCTGCGTTCAAAATCATCTGCGCTGTCACCGTCAGGCTTTTCAACAAACACCTGCAGGATATACGGTTTTGCGATAAGCGCACTTCTGCCTATACAATCCTTACAGCAAGGTACGTCACGGACAAAAATCAGCTTCATACCCTCCTCGGCAATTATTTGCTCAAGCCGATTTACGCTTTCCTGCCTTGTCGGCAAATCGGGAGAGCAAAACAGCATACCCACGCCGTAGCTGCCTGCCTGCGGAAGTGTAACGCCCTCGCACGCACAAACCTTACGCATAAATTTATCGGGTATCTTAATAAGGATACCTGCACCGTCGCCCGTATCGCTTTCACTGCCCACACCTCCGCGATGGGAGAGATTTATATTTATTTCTACCGCTTGTTCTATAATCTTGTGTGACGCCTCACCCTTGATATTTACGATAACGCCTATTCCACAAGCGTCATGCTCAAATATAGGGTTGTAGAGTCCTTGCTTTTTCGGATAACCATTCATTAAAAATGCACCGACCTTTCTTAAAGTATTCATATTAAAAAACAAGAGCTTTCAAACCCGGTTATGTTTTGCCGCACGCAACAACAATAACCGTTTGAAACGCCCTTGTTTCACGATTATATATTTTCTCTTATTCTGTTCATTGCCTCTTTTGTCTTTTCATGACTCGAAAACGCCGTCAATCTTACATATCCCTCACCGGACGGACCAAAACCCGCACCGGGAGTTACGGCAACCTGTGCCTTATCAAGAAGGTAATCGAAAAACTCCCACGAACCGAAGCCGTTCGGTGTTTTTGCCCAAATATACGGAGCGTTTTTCCCGCCGTAAACGGTTAGCCCGACATCGGACAATGCATTGCGAATTATTTTCGCATTTTCAAGATAATATGCTATGTTTGCTCTTGTCTGCATTTGACCGTCCGCTGAATAAACCGCCTCCGCCGCACGCTGAATTACGTAGGATACACCGTTAAATTTCGTGCATTGACGTCTGTTCCAAAGGTCCGTAAGACAAACACCGCCTACCTTAAGCGCTCTCGGAACAACCGTATAAGCGCATCTCGTACCGGTAAATCCGGCCGTTTTTGAAAAGCTTCTAAACTCTATCGCCACTTCCTTTGCGCCGTCTATTTCGTAAATAGAATGTGGAATGTTATCCTCTGTTATAAATGCTTCATATGCACTGTCGTAAAGGAGTACCGATCCGTTTTTATGTGCGTATTCAACCCACATTTTAAGATAATCCTTGCTCGCAGCCTCGCCTGTGGGATTGTTCGGGAAGCAAAGATAAATCATATCAACCTTTTCCTCGGGAATTGACGGTAGAAATCCGTTTTCGGCATTGCACGGCATATAATATAGCTTTGACCACTTGCCGCCGACAAAATCACCCGCTCTGCCGCTCATTGCATTTGTATCGACATAAACGGGATATACAGGATCGCAAACCGCAACCACGTTATCACTTGAAAAAATATCCACTATGTTGCCGCAGTCGGATTTTGCTCCGTCCGAAACAAAAATCTCGTCGGTTTTAATATCAACGCCATGCCTTTTGTAGTCAAACTCCGCAATTTTTTCTCTCAGGAAATCATATCCCTGTTCGGGGCCGTAGCCGTGAAATGTTTCCGCTCGTCCCATTTCGTCGCAGGCGGTTCGCATTGCCGAAACGACGCTTTCACATAGCGGAAGCGTAACATCGCCTATACTCATTTTAATAATATCGGCATTTGCATGCTCCTCGCCGTATGCGGCTATTTTCCTTGCAACCGTTGAAAATAGATAGCTGCCCGGAAGTTTTAAAAAATTTTCGTTTACCCTTGCCATTTAAAAAGACTCCTTTATAAGATTTCTTCATCAAATATACCGTCAAACACAAATCTTGCTTTCCCGGTCATGTAAATGCAATTATCGTCCTTCCACTCTATAAACAAATCTCCGCCCAAAAGATGAACGGTAGCCGCCCTGTCGGTCAGACCCAAAATGCTGCAAGCCGCAAGTGTTGCGCTCGCACCCGTACCGCAGGCAAGCGTTTCGCCGGCGCCTCGCTCCCAAACACGCATTTTAATATTTTTCCTGTCAGTTACTTCTGTAAATTCGGTATTAATACGTTCGGGAAACAGCTTATAATTTTCAAAAAGCGGTCCGATTTTTTCGATTTCGATTTTGTCAATATCCCTTGTAATTACAACTGCGTGCGGATTACCCATTGAAACACCCGTAACATGATATTCCTTGCCGCCGACAGTAACGCTCTCGTCGATAAAATATTCCTTGTCCGAAATAATCGGTATTTCCTTGCTTTTCACAATCGGCTTTCCCATGTTTGTGCAAACGGTGTCAACACTGCCGCCGAGTAAATTAAGCTTTAAAGTTTTAATTCCGGCAAGCGTTTCGAGAGTTATTTCCGTTTTATCGGTAAGACCTCTGTCGTATACATATTTACCGACACATCTGCTTGCGTTTCCGCACATCTGCGCCTGTGTTCCGTCCGCATTATACATATCCATTCTGAAATCCGCCTTATCCGACGGTTTTATAAGAACGAGTCCGTCCGACCCGATACCGAAATGGCGGTCGCTTACGAGCCTTGCCGCTCTTGACGGATTTTCAACCTTTTCTTCAAAACAGTTGACGTAAACGTAATCATTTCCTATCCCCTGCATTTTTGAAAACTTGAATTTCATTTTGAAAATCTCCCCTCTGCTATAAGCTTAAAATCAGCTTTGCCGTATCCACAAACTTCATACCCGTATTCATGCTGCGTTTTTGGATAAATCTGTGCGCCTGCTCCTCTGTCATCAAATACTTCTCCATAAGCTTAAGCTTGGCACGGCATATTGTTTCCTTATCCTTTTCGTTTCTTTCGGGCTTTTTTCCGTAGCCGATATATGCCGCATGAAATGTTTCAAGCGCCTCGGCAAGCCTTGCTCTGTTTATCGGCAGCGGAACAGTGAATATATCCTGAGCACGTATGTATTCTATATTTTCGGCCTTTGTAAGAACAATAATTCCCGAATGCGGAGGAAGGTTGTCATATACATCGTCACACGTCCCGTCAGACAGCTTGAAGCTCATCATTAAAACTGCATTATCTATTTCCGAATAAATACGCACAGCCTCCGCACACGTCCGACAGCTTCCGACAACGGAGAAAGAGGTACCGTCGAGCATATTTTGAATTTTATGAATTGTTTCTTCCTTCGGAAAAGCAAGAATTAAACGCTTCAAAGCACCTCATCTCCCTCCATAAACATTCAGCGGCCGCTCTCATTCATCTCTCAGCAATTAAAATAATTGTCAAGTTCCCATTTGCTTATTGTACATCTGTATTTTGCGTATTCACTCTCTTTTAGGCTTAAATATACTTTTTTAAGACTCTCGCCCAAAAGCTCCGTAACAAACTCGGACTTTTCCGCAATAGCCGTTGCTGTATTAAGGCTTGACGGAATAACGTCTGATATAAGCTTTCTTCTTTGCGATGCGCTAAGCGACGATATTTTTATATCACTCTCCGGCGTCATCTCGATTTTTTCCTTAATCCCTGCAAGACCAGCCTTAAGGTATGATGCCAAAACAAGATACGGATTTGCGGTACAATCAGGGATTCTAAGCTCCGCACGCGACTTTTCCGCATTTTTTATTTTCGGTACTCTCACAAGCGGACGGGGATTTTTGTCCGACCAGAACGGATAGCATGCCGGCTCCGAATCCGACATAAGACGTTTGTACGAATTTACCGTCGGATTTGTAATGCACATAATATCGGGAGTATACTTTAAAATCCCGGCAATGAAGGAATATCCGGTTTCACTCAGCTTTCGTTTATCGTTTTCGTCATAGAACAGATTGTTTTTACCGTCCGATAAGCTCATATTAATATGCATTCCCGAGCCCGACTCGTTTTCAAACGGTTTCGGCATAAACGTTGCATGAAGACCGTTTCTTTTCGCAAGAGTTTTGACAACATTTTTAAACGTTATAATCTCATCTGCCGCTTTTAACGCATTGCTGTATCTTAAATCAATCTCATGCTGACCGGGCGCCGCCTCATGATGCGATGCTTCTATAACATAACCCATTTCCTCAAGCGTAAGGCTTATATCCCTGCGGCAGTTTTCGCCGTTATCGAGCGGTGCAAGGTCGAAATATCCTGCATTGTCGTGAGGTTCGAGAGTCGGATTTCCCGATTCGTCGGTTTTAAACAGAAAAAATTCACATTCGGCACCGACATTTAACGTATAGCCGTATGCTTTCGCCTCCTCAACCGCTTTTTGAAGAACATATCTCGGGTCGTGTTCATACCTCGTTCCGTCAGCATTGTATATATCGCAAATAAGTCTTGCAACTCTGCCTGTATGCGGCCGCCACGGGAAAATTGTAAACGTGTCCAAATCCGGATAAAGATATAATTCCGTACCCTCTGCGAAACCGTCTATAACAGAACCGTCAAAGCTGCACTCATTATCAAGCGCATCACCTATTTTATCCTTAGTGACGGCTATATTTCGCATTTTGCCGAGAACGTCTGAAAATTGAAGTCTTATAAAGCTTACGTCCTCTTCCTCGATAAACTTTAAAATCTCTCTTTTCGTGTAAACAGACATGATTATCTCCTCTCAATTCCACTTTTAAAATTATAACCGGGTTAAAAAAAGGCGCTCCGCTACCATGTGCGGAACGCCCTTGTTCTTACTAACCATACTACCACAATCATCTTTATTTGTCAAGCGCAATAAACTTTTTTGTGCGGTAGCTACAAAAAAACCGATATTTTTTGTATTTAATATATTTATTTTCTTGCTGCAAGAGCGGCTCCGATGATACCGGCATCGTTATAAAGCTTTGCAATTCTTATATCCGTCTTAGGCATATACTTGTTATAGTCAAGCTTGTTTACCATTTCCTTTACGGGAAGAAGAAGCTTATCACCCTCTTTGCTTATTCCGCCGCCGATAACAAGAATTTCCGGCTGGAATATATTCACCATTGACGCCACGCCGACCGCAACATATTCAATGTATTTTTTAACAACCTCATGTGCGGCACTGTCGCCCTTTTCATCGGCAATAAAAGCAGTTCTTCCGCTTACCTTGCCCTCTTCCTCCGCAACAGCATGCATAAGGCTGTCGGGATTTTTCTCCATAGCCGCCTTTGTCTGACGAATAAGCGCCGTAACCGATGCATACGCCTCCCAGCAGCCGTTGTTTCCGCATGTGCAAGGCTCTCCGTCAATATCCAGAATAAAGTGACCAAGCTCTGCGCCGGCACCGTTAAAGCCTCTGAAAATTTTCCCATCAAGCACTATTCCGCCGCCGACTCCCGTACCGAGAGTTATGAATACGAAATTATCCGAAGTCGCACCTGTTGCAACATACTCTCCGAATGCCGCCGCATTTGCGTCATTTTCTATGTTTATCGGATTTTTAACATACTTGTGCATTTCCTCAACAATAGGAGTATTTTTAAACGGAATATTATTTGCGTACGTTACAATTCCTCTTTTATTGTCAACCGTTCCCGGGCTGCCTATACCAATTGCCGCCACATCTTCCATTTTGTAGCCTGCGTCCTCCGTAACCTTAATTGACAGCTCCGCCATGTCCTTTACAATTTCCTGCCACGGACGACTTGAGAGTGTTGGTGTTGATGACGATGAAATAATCCTTCCGTCATCACTTACAAGCCCCACGGCAATGTTTGTGCCGCCCAAATCAATTCCTATATACATATTGTTCAATCCTTTTCTTAAATAATATTTGGCTTATCACTTTATATGCGTACATATCCATAATAATATTTTACTACAAATTGTCCGAAAAATCAATAGTATTTTAAAAAAAGGTGATTTTTTATTTAATTTTAATATAATTACTACACTTCGCTAATAAATCAAGACTTTATTATATAATCAAAGATAAATATCACTGTACAAAAAAGCGGCACACCTTGACGGCGTACCGCTTTTTTTATTATTCCGTAAAGTCCTTCTGTACACTTGCCGAGCCGACACTTACGGCGCCGTCAAATGTCTTAGGTGTTTCCTGCATTATTATGCTGCTTGTTAAAATTTCATCTGCCGTATTAAACTTTACAACCGTAAAATCGGGTTTGATATATTTTCTCATTATTGATTACCTCCGTAATTTGTAAACTGCTTTTTAACGTTCAGTGAGCATTCAATAACATCTGACCAAACAGTTGTATCGCCCATAACCATGTAAGCTGTTGCAAAATACTTTGTACCTGCCGTCGGAGCTATTTCCGTAAGGTCGCCGTAGAAATTGTTTGCATTCTTGTCTGCCGATATTGTAGCTGACTTTGTTTCAGCCGTAATATCCTTAGCATTCATGAACTTAACTCCTACTTTGCTGATTGTCGCTGCGTCAACATTTGTCTTAAAAGAAAATCTCATAAGTCCGAAATTATCAGCATTTACTGTATATACACCCGAATCCGTCATTGTTTCCCAAGAGATTTCCGACTTTCCTACCGTATAGCTGCCGTCCTCTTTTTTAGAAGCTGAAAAACCGGGTTTTGCATATGCCGACACATCCGAACCGAACGTTCCGCCGCTTACCGATATTGCGCTGTTTGTTCCCGGTGTTGCGTCAATAACATTTACCGCTTTTCCGGAGGTGAACACACCGCCCTCTATTTCCGCTGTTGCTCCGTCTGTTCCTATGTCATCATCGCTTACATATACAGCAGCTCTTGCATATGAATGGAAATTACCGCCTTTAATTACTACCTTTGTTTTATCTGCAATATGAACAGGATAGAAGCTCTTTCCCGTGCTTTCTTCTGTTTCATACGTTTCAAATGTTCCGCCGTTAATTACAGTGTCGATCAAGCATGAAAGTGCACCCTGTATACCCTTTATAACGGTGCCGTCATTAATCGTCAGGTTTCCTTCATTTCTTACAGCATAGAAATAATCAACTTTATTCGGAATACCGCTTTGTCCCTGATACGAACTGCTTATTATTTCCGCACCGTTCATAACGCATTTAACATTACCACCCACATAAACTCCGTAGTTTGTCGAATGAATCTTTGCACCGGCATTTAATTCAACCGTAGCATTGTCGGTATTAAAAATTGCCGTTCCTCTTGACTTGTGCTGAGTTGTATATGTACCGCCGTTTAACGTAAGCTTAGCGCCATAGTTTGCAATACAGCTCTTATTAGCGGATATACCGCCGTTTCCTGTAAACGTAACATCGGCACCACTTTCAATAACGATACTGTCTTTATCTTCATTTACTTCGGTAACGTCAATTATTTTATCGTTAAAATCAATCGTAATTTTATTTAAAGTACTGATAGTAAATGTGTCCGTAAATTTAATATTATCAAGCAAAACTATCGTATCTCCGGATTTTGCATCCGCAATTGCATCTGCAAGCGTTGCATATTCCTTATCACCGATTTTTGCAACTGTTGCAGCTTGAGACGGTTTTTCTGTATATACCAATGAATCTGACGTTGAAGTAGCTTTTGTATCACTGCCGAATTTATTGCCGTCTGTTACAATCTCGGATATTTTAGGACTTAATTGTCTTAAAACCGGTGTAGAATCGTCTGAAGTATTATTTGTAATTTCGACAACGGCATTTCCCGTCAGTTCTACATTTGCGGAAATTTGGATTAACCCTCTCGTATCTTCCTTACCGCTTGCACAGTACTTACCCATATTTGTAAAATTGTTGTTCGACATTGTTATGCCGTTTTTTCCACCCTCAACGTACATTCCGCCGCTGCAAGTGTCAAATGAACTGTTATCAACAATTACTTTACCCGCATATGCGCCTTGAACACCGTATGCGTTGTACACATTTTTAAAAGAACAGCCTTTTATTGTATCCGTATAATTTTCAAGCTTATTTCTGTCTCCGGAATGATAAGGCGCAACACTGACTCTGTCAAAATTACAACCCTCAATTGTTAAATTACCACTGTTCAAAAATTGAAGTTCTGCATTAAAAGGTGTTCCTGCCTCTATTTTCCCTTCCCAACCGTTATTGTTAAATAAGTGAAGAGCAACGCCATCTTTTATATCGGCAACGATATTAAGATTTTTAATTACAACATCCTGCACATCTTTAAAAAGCTGATACTGGGCTTTCGGTGCCTGAATACGCGCCGGAGCTTCGTCTTTTTTATCACTGTAATCCTCAAAACCCTCCTCGGCATGATTATGATTTTGATTTACACAAAACTTTGTCATTTTAAGGGTGATTGTTTTTCCGCCAAAATCATAATTGTAATTGTTAGCCTTCATTGTTGTCAGGAACTCACCGTATGTAATAGTGTTTGAGTCGTCGGCAAAAGCCGTAAAAGCAACGCTTGTAAAAGCTATTGCGGCAGACAAAATTCCTGCCATAATTTTCTTGACATTCATTATTTCATACCTCTTTCATATTATTTTTTGCTTGGCTTTTAATATTTCACCTCCAAATGCCAAAGCCACAAAAGCGAACACATTTTATTCGCATGCTTCACTGAGTTTTTTTATCTCATCCGGAAGCGAAGCACAAATATATTTCAGCTGAATTTTTGTCATTTCCTTTTCATCCCATATCACATAATCCAAAATTGCCGATATGAACAAATAAACAAGTGGCTGTAAGCTCCTTTCGCTGCATTCAAACTTTTGCGCAAGCCTGTATACATACTCATCATATGTCTTGTTAATTCCATGACCTATTTCCCTCAGCTTTTCACCGTATTTGTGACTTGCCGCCATTTGATATATAAATCTTAAGTCATCTTTGTATTTGTCGATTTCATTTAGAAAGGTGTTAAAAAAACTATACAAGTCGTTTAGTGAAAAAAATACATATTCAAATATTTTATCCACTACCTTTTTGAGTCCGTACTCCGTAACCTCACAAATCAAATTAGATTTATCCCCAAACCAATAATAAAGTGTTCCCTGTGAAATACCTGTTCCTCTGCATATTTCGCGTATTGTAATATTTTCAAGTCCGTTACTTACGAAAAAACTAAATATTGAATCGAGCAGACTTTTATCATCAACATTGTATGTTGCTTTTCTCATACATCTTCCTCCATATTTATGTAATTTAAAACCATTGCTTTATTTCCCTAAAAAAACCAATACCACATAATCAATATTATGTGGTAAAGGAAATAATCTTTATTAAATTGGTAATTATATAATAACACAAATATAACGATATGTCAACATTTTGTTAACATTTATCAAAAATTCGTCATAATGCTAAAAAATAAACAGCTAAAATAAGACCAATGTAACAATCAATAATCAAATTTGGTCTTATTTTGCTGTATTTTTTTATTTATGTGGATTAATTGCTTATTTTCAACAAAAGATTTTATACAATTTAAATATTTGCTTACATTGCATACCACATAATATTGATTATGTAGTTAGAGAATAAA
Source organism: uncultured Clostridia bacterium (assembly GCA_934486495.1). GTDB lineage: Bacteria > Bacillota > Clostridia > UBA1381 > UBA1381 > RGIG9115. The sequence continues at coordinate 30,422 of CAKSPW010000002.1, read as the reverse complement.
CTTATCCTGCCACATAATATTGATTATGTGGTTTTTATATGCATCTGAGTTTTTAATTCACCGGTAAAATTTTAGTCAGCCTTTCGGAATAAATTTAGGAAGTTTATTCAATTAGTCTGTTCAGCACCGCAGCAATCCAAGCTTTTGTATAAGCTTTATATGCTCCGTTCCGCTTTCCATTGTATAAATTCGGGTAGTTTCAATGCTTGAATGACCAAGTATGTCGGCAAGCCTTACAATGTCCTTTTGCAAGGAGTAAAAGGTTCGGGCAAACAAGTGTCTGAAATTATGCGGAAACACCTTATTCCTGCCCACTCCGGCATCTTCGCACAGCTCTTTGAGCATCTTCCATATATTCGACCTGTCAAGCGGAGTCCCCGTTTTTGATACAAAAACCGGGCCGGCGTTTATATTTTCCGACTTAATATAAGCTTTAAGCATTTTACACAACATTTTCGGCAAAAATATCTGTCTTATTTTTCCTTTGCAATTTATAACTGCCTGTCCGCTTTTGACAGCCTCGCACGTTACATATTTTATTTCCGATACCCTGATTCCCGTACTCGCTATTGTCTGCATTAAATAGTACAGTCTTTCATTTTTCTTTTTCTTCGCCGCAGCTAAAAGCCGTTCATATTCGGCTTTTGTAAGCTCCCTTTCTTTATCGGCAAATATTCGTTTTTGAATTTTCAGAGCCTTTATTTTTAAATCATGCCACCCCATAAACATAAAAAATGTGTTTACGGACGACAGCATTGAATTAACGCTTTTCGGCATATACCTTGCGCACAGCTCTCTTTTGTATTCAACGGCAACCGACTTATCAATACTCCTGCCACGCAGCCATTTGTGAAAACGGCAAATATCCCGCACGTATTTTTCTACCGTATTATCGCTTCGTTCCTCCTCATAAAGATACAGCTTAAAATTATTGATGTTTTTATTTGTAATTACTCTTTCACTCATTTTAATCACAACCTTTCAAGTATATATTTTATCACATATTCTATCATATATTCAAAAATATATTTAAAAGGCATAATAAAAATTTATCAATATGGTTTATAATCAGATTTTATTTGCGCATATTAAAAACCGAGCATACAAAATCAATGAGTTGAAGCCCGGTTTTTTTATCATTTTATAAAATCAATATAAGCAATATCAGATAATGCATATTCGTGAGCAGTACCTATATTATAACTCTTAACAAGAACAATGGGTGAGTTGATTGCATTGTATAATATTATCATAGCATCTTTTCTTGTAATCTTATCATTTCCGTTAAATTCAATCCCCTTGATAATTCCCGCATTATTTGCTGCGGTAAGATAACCGTTCGGGTATCCGCCGTTTGCTTCTGCATATGGCACGTATTGAAGCATTGAAGTTATAATTTTAATATATTCGTTGTACGTTATATCATTTTGAGGTTTGAATGTATTATCTTCATATCCGTTAACTAAACCAAACTCATTTGATTTTATTACATCATTATAAAACCATGCTTCCTGCATTATATCAGTAAACGGTATTCCAAAACTCATATCGTTTATACTGCTTTTACCTTGGCGAATAACCCTATTTACAATTGCGCATACCTCTGCTCGGGTTATCTTATTATCCGGCCTGACTGTTCCGTCCTCATAACCGTTTACGATTTGTAATTTTTTTAATTCCGATACAATATCATTAAAATTAGATATTACACCATTTTCCGCATTAAAATCAGACATGTTATTGACAGTTGCTTCTGATTTTGTTTTGGAAATAGCAACATTCACTGTCTTCTCATTAAATAGCGTACTTGCTCTTAGCATATATTTATGTCCCGGTGTCAGCCCTGTAAAAGTACATGTATCTCTAACGGCTACCCCTTTATCCGATGTAACATATTTATCCTCATTCATATCATAAACCGAGACAAACATTATATCTTTTTTATCGGCTTCTGACTTAAATTTAAAGCTTAGGGACAACGAGTTTTCATCATCGGCAAGTATAAACTGTTCACTTTCTGCCGTATCTTCCACTCCTTGCGGAATATCTTTTTTTACCGAAAGACTTGTAAATACGGGATATAAAAATATTTTCCTATCAGTTATCATGGTTGTTTTATCGGCAGCACAAACAGTTATTGCTGAAGAAACCATAATACTGATACAACTAAATACGGTAATTATTTTTTTTAACATATCTATTCCCCCATATAAGATTCTAATAATAAATATTTACTTATTATGTACCTGTTCAACTTTATTCAAAAATCTCTCGCCAGATGCTATTATATCGATTGTAGATGCTTTTATCACAACATTGTTCATGTGTTTATCGAAAAAAATGTATCCATTTTCGTATTTTCCTTCGTCAAAAAATCTATGCACAGTCACCCAACTGCAATTATTATCTCCGAAAACTGAGCCTGATATTTTGTATTTAATGTTTTTGGTGGAATTCTCATCTAAAATTTCAACATCACCGAACATCCTATTAAATACATTGTAAAATCTGTTATAAGTTATGATAATGTCGACACGATACTTGTTCTCATTTTCCAGAACAAATCCCTTTGTTCTTGTTTTTTTTCTACTAAAGCACACAACAATTAACAAAAGGCATAATATAAAACATACAATTGTCCGCAACACACTTTTTGACATAATATCACCTCGTATAATTTTTTAGAAATTGTGGCGATGTATTATCTTTGTTGAACCATTATATTTATATACAACACCTCCTACACTATCCCATTGCGTCAATAGCATATCTGCAATTCCGTTTGAAATGTTTTTCACTCTGTAACCTCCCTTCGTTGAACTTATTATATCACACATATATGCCATTTTTTGAATTACTGCACGAAATGCAATCTAATCGACAAAATTGGTAAAAGAAAAAAAGCAACTCAGTCTGACTTTGTTGAAAATCAACTATCAGTAAGTTGCTTTTGGGTCATTTTGTAAAAATAATAAATTTTATGATAAATTCATCATTGGTCTGTGTAATGGTAGGTTCACTATTATATTTAGCAAGAGATGTTTTGATATTATCCAAACCAAATCCGTGATTTTGTGTGTCTGATTTTGAGGTTTTGAATATGCTTTTGGGTCGTTCGGCTATTGTGTTAGTAATTTTACAAAACACTCTTTTATCTTGACAAATAAGTGTAAGATCAATTTTTTTGCTTTTATTTTTTATTTTCTCACAGGCTTCTATTGCGTTATCTATGACGTTTCCAAATATAATACACACATCCATTGCCTCAACATCTAATTTTTTCGGTATTTGAATTTGAGTTGTAAATAGTATTCCTTTTGATTCAGCAATAGCTTTCTTTGCACTTAATATCGCATCAAGAGCGGCGTTGCCGGTTTCTATAATATTTTCAGAATTGCCGAAATTATCCGACAAACTGTTAAGATAGCTTATTGCACCATCGCAGTCTTTGTTTTCCAAATATGATTTAAGTCCTATTTCATAATTCAAGAAATCGTGTTTGAACTTTTTTATTTGATTCTGTGTTATTACTATTTCATCCAAATGCTTTACTTGCGATTTTAAGTGTTGTTCATACTGTTGCTGATTTCGTATCATCTCAGCTTGATTTGCCAAATGTTCATATAAATACAATGCAAAAAATGTACTTAATAATAACCCGAACGAACATATAATTGAAAGATTATACATATTTACTTCGTTAAGACCATACGATAACTTAAATATTAAAAACACGGTTATGGTTGAAGATGCAAACATAAAAAAGAATAATATCCAATATGACGCTTTCATACAAAAGGTATTATTTCTACATCGTAATCTTATAATATTTATAACTAATAATGTAAGCATTTTTGAAACAATAATACCAAACAATCTATATCGCTCATTATTAACTACCTCTGAAACCGTAATGCCAAATATTATAGTGACTCCGAATAACACTATAATTTCTACAATTATAATTAGCAAGTAATTTAAAATGGAAATAATTGCTTTAACAGATACTTTGCCTTTATATAAAAAGGAAATCGCAAAAAATGAGCATATCATTCCGAAAACGTTAAATATACCAAAATTAAAAATACTATTACTTAAATTTATCAATAATGTTAATGCTAAAATACCAATGCTGTAAACCCACGAGGATAAACATTCTCTTTTTGTACAAAATGTATCATAAAGCATAAACATCATAATGGCTTCAATGAAGCCTGTCAAAATATCTGCAATGTTATATATCGTCATACATATAGATTCCTTTCTGTAAAATTCGTATATTCCTCTAAAAACGCTTTTTTATATGAACGGCTTATAGGAATAAGTTTATCACAATGATAAAGCTGAATATTGCCTTCTTTAATTGTGAATATATAATTAAAGTTTACAATGAAAGATTTATGTACCTGAAACATCATTTCTTTGTCAAGCTGCTCATATAAATCAGATAAGGTTTTACATATCTTGTATGATTTATATTTGGTGTTTATCCATACCCAATGCGCCTGACTTTCACAATATATTATATCATCGCAAAATAATCTGACCTTTGTTTTGTTTTCCGTAAACGAAAAAACCTTCCTCTTTTTTGATAGTTTATCTTTAATGTCGTAAAAAACCTTTTTTAGCTCATCATAATCAAGAGGTTTTTCAATAAAACGAAACGGTTGGCATTGAAAGCTCTCTTTCATATACTCCGAATGACTTGTAACAAAAATTATAATGATATGCTCGTCAAATTCTCGTATTAAATTAGCGGTTTCTATTCCGTTTAATTCTTCCATTTCCATATCAAGAAAAACCACATCATATCTTTCAATGTTGGTTTTATAGGCATTAACAAGGCTTTCGCCGCTTTGATATGCGTCACATTCAATTTTAATATTGCTTATTTCAAACAAGTAGTTTTCAAGAATACTGATGTGTTCAGTGTTATCATCGCATATAGCGATATTTAATGTATCCATATATTATGTCGTTCCTTTCTCCTCATAATGCGCTCATATATTTACAATAAAGTAATAAGCGTTTTTATTATACCATATTTTTATTAATTAGTAAATAGCTATGAGATAAAATTTGTTATTATGGCACAAATTCGGCAGAAAATGAGCCAGGCAAATAAGGGTCATTTCATGGCGGTTTGCGGTTAAGGAATTATCCAACGGCAAGTAATGAGTATTGCCGCTCAGTTTCTCCTCACAAAGAGACAGTCTAAAGTTATTAATTACTCTTTCTTAGCCACAACCTTTCGAATATAAATTATATACTTAATGAAATGCTGTAATAAATGTATTTATTTAAAGGACAGAAAAAAATTTATGTGTTAAAATAGACAAATTTTTTAAAAAGCATTGATATCACCGTTATAATAAGGTATAATATAATGAGGTATATTGTGCGCGGAAAAATGTTTACTTACGCAAAATATAATTCCCTGCCGAAAGGAGATTAATATAAAAATGCAAAACGAAAAAATGGCACAGCTGCTTTTCCCCGAGGAACTTAAAACACCCGAGGAGTACGAAAAAATATATCCGAAAAGAAATTTTGACGCTCCGGTATCGAGGTTTGCACCGAGTCCGACAGGTTTTTTGCACATCGGCGGATTATTCGCCGCATTTGTGGCACAAAGTGCATCGAGCGGTAAGGGCGGCGCTTTTTATTTAAGAATAGAAGATACCGATAAAAAAAGAGAAATAGAAAACGGAGTAAGCGGAATAGTAAAAGGCCTTAAGGATTTCGGCATTGAAATAAAAGAAGGTATGATAAGCGAAACCAAGGAGATTGGCAATTACGGCCCTTATACGCAGAGCAAAAGAGTCGGTATTTATCACAGCTTTGCAAAAAGCCTTGTATTAAAAGGTCTTGCTTACCCATGCTTTATGACCGAGGAAGAGCTTGAGGATGTAAGAAAAGAGCAGGAAAGCGAAAAAATTACTCCCGGCTGTTACGGAAAATACGCAAAATACAGAGATATTACCTTTGAAGAAGCAAAAAAGAGAATAGATGAAGGTCAAAGCTATGTATTAAGACTTAAATCACCGGGCGACGAAAACAAAAGAATAAAGTTCACCGACGCAATAAAAGGTGAAATTGAAATGCCCGAAAACATTCAGGACGTTGTTATTCTCAAACGTGACGGTATTCCGACATATCACTTTGCACACGCCGTTGACGACCATTTAATGAGAACAACCGATGTAATAAGAGGTGATGAATGGATTTCATCCGTTCCCATTCATCTTCAGTTCTTTGAAGTACTCGGCTTTGAACCGCCGCACTATGCGCACATTTCTCCGATTATGAAGGAGGAAGACGGCGGAAAGAGAAAGCTTTCAAAAAGAAAAGACCCCGAGGCTGCCGTAACATATTATTCCGAGGTAGGATATCCGAAGGGTGCGGTTATAGAATATCTTTTGACGATAGCAAACTCGAATTACGAGCAATGGCGTGAGGAAAACCCGGACAAGCCGAATGGGGATTTCCCGTTTGAGCTTTCAAAAATGAGCAAGGCAGGCGCACTTTTTGACCTTGTCAAGCTTAGCGACATAAGCAAAAATTACATTTCCACGCTCGACGCAGATGAAGTCACAAGCGAAATTCTCGCATGGAGCAAGGAAAACAACAAACCGTTTTACGATGTTATTTCCGAAGATACGGATTATACAAAAGCTGTATTCGGTATAGAACGCGGCGGAGAAAAACCCCGTAAGGAGCTTGTTAAATGGGATGAGTCACCGTCATATGCCGCATATTTTTACGATAAGCTTTGGGACAGAAACCGTGACTTTGAAGATATTTTGCCGACAGATGAAATGATTTGTATTTTAGAGGAATACAAAAAAATATATAAGGCAGATTTGGCGGCTGAGGATTGGTTCCCCGAAGTTCGTGAAATGAGCGAACGCATGGGATATGCAAAAGCGCCTAAGCTTTACAAGAAAAATCCCGACAATTTCAAGGGTCATGTAGGACAGGTAAGCTCGGTTATTCGAGTTGCGGTAACAGGCAGAAAAAATTCTCCCGACCTTTATCAGATTATGCAGGTTCTCGGATATGACGAGGTTATGAAAAGATTTAACGAAAGCATTGAATTATTAAAGAAATAAGCATTTAGGAGGTAATGTCATGGAATCAACAAATTTTATTCACGAGGCAATTAACAAAGATCTTGCCGAAAAGGTTTACGACAAGGTGCAAACACGTTTTCCTCCGGAGCCGAACGGATATCTTCATATAGGTCACGTTAAGGCAATATGCATTAATTTCGGAACGGCTGACAAGTACAACGGTATTTGCAACTTAAGACTCGACGACACAAATCCGACAAAAGAGGATACCGAATACGTTGACGCTATAATGGAGGATATAAAATGGCTCGGTTTTAAGTGGGACAAGGTGCTTTATGCGTCGGATTATTTCGATGATATATACAAATGCGCCGTAAAGCTGATTGAAGCCGGCAAAGCTTATGTATGCGATTTATCAGCAGATGAAATAAGACAGTACCGCGGAACGCTTAAGGAGCCGGGAAAAAACAGTCCGTACAGAAACCGCTCGGTTGAAGAAAATCTTGATCTTTTCCGCAGAATGACTGACGGTGAATTTCCCGACGGAGCAAAGGTTTTAAGAGCAAAAATAGATATGGCTTCACCAAACCTCAATATGCGTGACCCGGTAATATACAGAATACTCCGTGCACATCATCACAGAACGGGCGACAAATGGCTTGTTTATCCCATGTATGATTTTGCACACCCCATTTCCGATACTCTCGAAGGCGTAACACATTCGCTTTGCTCGCTTGAGTTTGAAGACCACAGACCGCTTTACGATTGGTTTTTGCGTGAACTCGGATTTGAAAAGCCGTCAAGACAAATTGAGTTTGCCCGACTTAATCTCAACTACACGCTGACAAGCAAAAGAAAATGCTTAAGACTTGTAAAGGACGGAATAGTATCCGGCTGGGACGACCCGAGAATGTCAACTGTATGCGGCATGAGAAGACGCGGCTACACTGCCGACTCCCTCAAAGATTTCTGCGACCGAATAGGCGTTGCAAAGGCAAACAGCGTTGTCGATATGGACTTATTGGAGCACTGCGTAAGAGAAGACTTAAATAAAAAATCGCCTCGTGCAATGACTGTAATCAGACCCGTTAAGCTTACCATCGACAACTATCCCGAAGATATGACGGAAGAAATTACTGTCGAAGTAAATCCCGAAAATCCAGACATGGGTACAAGAACGGTGCGTTTTTCAAAGCATATTTACGTTGAATCGACTGACTACATGGAAAATCCGCCGAAAAAATATTATCGTCTTGCAATAGGCAACGAGGTAAGATTAAAGGGTGCATATTACGTAACGTGCACGGGAGTTGACACCGACGAAAACGGAAACGTTACCGAAATCCACTGCACCTACGACCCCGAATCAAAGGGCGGACAAACGCCCGACGGCAGAAAGGTCAGAGGCACAATCCACTGGGTTAATGCCGAGGACGCACTCGATTGCGAGATAAGACTGTATGACAGACTCTTTACCGTTGAAAATCCGTCGGACGAAGAAACAAACGGCGACTTTACAACCAACTTAAATCCTCAATCAATTGAAGTGCTTACAGGCTGCAAGGCAGAGGGAAATTTAAAGGACGCATCAGAAGGAGATACATTCCAGTTTATGCGCCAAGGTTATTTTACGGTTGACAAAGACTCGACAGACGATAAAAAGGTATTTAACAGAACGGTTGCCCTAAAGGATTCATGGGGCAAAATTGCAAATAAATAATAAGGAAGTAACAGGATATGAATTATGACGCATATTTGTCAGACAGGGTAAAAAACTTAAAAGCATCCGCAATACGTGAAATGTTTAAGCTTATGGCAGACCCTGAAATAATATCGCTTGCCGGCGGTTCCCCCGACCCGTCGCTTTTCAAAGCGGAGGAATTTGCGGATATTGCAAGAGATATACTTTTAAATCAGCCGTCAACAGCTCTTTCGTACGGCACAACGGACGGCTATGCACCGTTTAAGGAACAGGCACTAAAGCGTGCGGAAAAAGTCGGAAGCGTTCGCAGCGGCGATAAAATTATAATAACAACAGGCGAACAGCAGGGAATTGACCTTGTTCTTAAATCGCTTGTAAATGACGGCGAGCTTGTAGCCGTTGAAGAACCGAGCTTTGTAGGCACACTCAACTCAATAAGAGCGCACAACGGCGTTTTACTCCCCGTTTCACTTGAAGATGACGGAATAAACACCGACTTGTTTGAGCAAAAGCTGAAAAAGAACAAGGTAAAAGTTCTTTACACAATCCCGACATTCCAAAATCCGTCGGGAATTACGATGTCGCTTGAAAAGAGAAAAAAACTGCTTGAACTTGCCGAAAAATATGATTTCCTTATTATAGAGGATAATCCGTACGGCGATTTAAGATTTAAAGGCGAAAGCGTACCGACAATCAAGTCGCTCGACACAACAGGCAGAGTGATTTATTGCAGCTCGTTTTCAAAGATTTTATCACCGGGTATGCGACTGGGCTACATTGTATGCGGCGGCGAGCTTGCGGACAGAGTTGAAATAGCAAAACAGGCAAACGATGTTCACACACCTATGCTGACTCAAATGATTGCCGCACAATATCTTGAAAAATATGATATTGAGGACGATATTGCACGTGCTTGCGAGCTTTACGGCAGAAAATGCGACTTTATGCTCTCCTGCATGAAAAAATATTTCCCCAAAAGCGTTAAATGGACGCATCCCGAGGGCGGACTTTTCATTATGTGTACCGTTCCCGAAAGCGTTGACGTTGACGCACTGCTGAAGGAGTGTCTTAAAAACAAAGTTGCATTTGTTGCAGGAAACTCATTTATGGCGGATCAGGACGCAAAATGCAATATGTTCAGACTTAATTATTCGACGATGTCGGAGGAAAAAATCGAAAAAGGAATTAAAGCACTCGCAGATGTGCTTAATAAAGTAATTTGAGGTGTATTATGAGCGAGAAAAAACGTATTTTCAGCGGTGTTCAGCCGTCGGGTAATATTACACTCGGTAACTATCTCGGTGCAATAAAAAACTGGGTTGACCTGCAAAACGAATATGAGTGCCTTTATGCCATTATGGATATGCACTCGATAACGGTAAGACAAGACCCGTCAGAGCTTAAGAAAAGAACTCTCGACCTTTTGAAGATATATCTTGCGTGCGGAATAGATCCCGAAAAAAATCTTCTTTTCGTACAGTCACACGTTCCGTCACACGCACAGCTTGCGTGGGTACTTAATTGCTACACATACATGGGTGAACTGTCGAGAATGACGCAGTTTAAGGACAAGTCAAGAAGTCATGCCGACAATATAAATGCAGGGCTGTTTACATATCCCGTGTTAATGGCTGCTGATATTCTTTTATACAGTGCAGACCTTGTTCCCGTAGGCAAGGACCAAATGCAGCACATAGAAATTTGCCGTGATATTGCAAACCGCTTTAACGGCATTTACGGTGATGTGTTTAAAATTCCCGAGGGATTTATGCCCAAGGCCGGTGCAAAAGTTATGAGCCTTCAGGAGCCGACAAAGAAAATGTCAAAATCAGACCCGAATCCGAAAGGCTTTATTTCATTGCTTGACGAACCGAATGTTATAGCAAAGAAAATAAAGAGCGCGGTAACCGACAGCGAGGGCGTTGTGGAATACCGAGAGGGTGACGATACAAAAGCGGGAATAAATAATCTTATGACAATTTATTCGGCAGTTACGGGAAAAACAATTGATGAAATAACGGCTGAATTTTCCGGAAGCGGCTACGGCAGCTTTAAAGGCGCTGTTGCCGATGCCGTTGTTGAACATATAAGACCCATCAAAGAGGAGTATGACAGACTTTCGGGCGATAAAGCATACCTTGAAGGCATTTACAAAAGCGGTGCCGAAAAAGCAGAGTATATCGCCGGAAAGATGATTAGAAAAGTATATAAGAAAGTAGGATTTCTTCCTTATTAAATACAGCGCAGCGCAGTGCGGCACGAATTGCCTTGACGCTGTGCAGCGGAATGGAGATTATAATGAAAAACTATATGTTGTATCTTTTTTGCGCATTTGTAGTATCGTTTGTGTTTTCGTTTGCGTCAACGCCGCTCGTAAAACGGCTTGCAATAAAAATCGGCGCCATTGATGTCCCACGTGACAGCAGACGAATGCACAAAAAGCCGATTCCCCGTTTGGGCGGTCTTGCGATTATATGCGGATTTCTCGTTTCGGTTTTATGTTTTAATGTAGGATTCAGCAAACAGCTTATCGCAACACTGTGCGGTGCGGCAATAATTGTCGTTATGGGAATTGTGGACGACTGCAAAAATCTGAATGCCAAGCTGAAATTTGCAATACAAATTATAGCGGCGCTTATCGTAATATATTTCGGCGACATCAGAATAAACGTGTTTACGCATCCGAATATCTTCAGCGAGGAACAGTATTGGGTATTGCCGCAGTGGCTTTCCGTTCTCGTTACGGTAATATGGATTGTGTTTATAACAAATGCCGTAAACTTCATAGACGGTCTTGACGGTCTTGCCGCAGGTGTTTCGGCAATAATGAGCGTGTCGCTTGTGTTTATATCGGCGAGAATGGGTGAGTATTCCATAGCTCTTATCGGAATTTCGCTCATGGGCGGCTGTTTCGGATTTTTGCCGTTTAACTTTAACCCGGCAAAAATATTTATGGGTGACACCGGCTCGACCTTCCTCGGATTTATGCTTGCGACCGTTTCGGTGCAGGGAGTGTTTAAAAGCTATGCGGTTATTTCGTTTGCCGTACCGCTTCTAATCCTCGGGCTGCCTCTGTTTGATGCGGCATTTGCAATGCTCAGAAGAATACTTACCGGAAAAAGTCCGATGGTTGCCGACAGAGGTCATCTTCATCACAGACTTATAGATATGGGATTTAGCCAAAAGCAAACAGTGTTTATTCTGTACGCAATAAGCGGTGTTCTCGGAATAACGGCGGTATTGCTTGCGGAAAGCGGTCCGCTGCGTGCATTGATACTTGTTATATGTGTGCTCATTCTGCTTCTGATAGGAAGCCTTTTGGGTAAAAACGGATTTGGCGACAATGATGAAAAATAAATTACAGAGAGGAATTAGTTAAATGAAAAAAGTAAAAATCATGCTCGTTTTCGGAACACGACCGGAAGCGATTAAAATGGCACCTCTTGCAATTGAACTAAAAAAACACGAAGAATTTGAAACACTTGTATGCTTAACGGCACAACACAGACAAATGCTCGACCAGGTTATGGATATCTTCTCACTTAAGGCAGATTACGACCTTGACATCATGAAGGAAAGACAAACTCTTGTGGGAATAACATGCCGTGTGCTCGAAGGTCTTGATGAAGTGCTGAAAAAAGAAAAACCTGATCTTGTACTCGTACACGGCGATACGTCAACAAGCTTTGTTGCGGCACTTGCAGCGTTTTACAACCAAATAAGCGTAGGTCACGTTGAAGCCGGACTGCGCACATACGATAAGTATTCGCCGTTCCCGGAGGAAATGAACAGATGCCTTACGGGAAGAATTACAGATATGCATTTTTCACCGACAAATCAAAACAAAGAAAATCTCCTGCGTGAAGGCATAAGCGCTGATAAAATATTCGTAACCGGTAATACTGTTATTGACGCACTTAAAACGACGGTAAGAGATAACTATGTTTTTGAAAACGAAGAAATAAACAAAATTGATTTTAAAACCTCGAGAGTTATAACGGTAACCGCTCACAGACGTGAAAATCTCGGGAAACCGCTTGAAGACATCTGCAATGCGATAAAAGATGTTGTTCTGTCGCACGAGGACGTTGAAGTCGTTTATCCGGTTCATTTAAACCCGGCTGTCCGTGAAACCGTATTTTCAATACTTTCGGGACTTGACAGAGTACATCTTATAGACCCTGTCGATGTAAATGAACTACACAATCTTATGGCAAGAAGCTATATGATTATGACTGACTCCGGCGGAATACAAGAAGAGGCTCCGGCGCTTGCAAAACCCGTATTGGTACTGCGCAAAGAAACCGAGCGCCCCGAAGCTGTTGCGGCGGGAACGGTTAAAATAGCCGGAACGGACAAGGATGAAATAAAACGCCTTGCATATGAGCTTCTTGAAAACAAAGAAGAATATAACAAAATGGCACATTCGGCAAATCCATACGGTGACGGAAACGCATCGGAAAGAATTGCGGAAGCAATTAAATTCGGCTTTGGCATAACAGATAAAAGACCTGCCGATTTTTAATAAAAATATAAATTTCAAGTCAAAGGAGATGAGGGTAATGGACGCAGGCGGCAGTAATGGCAAACCGCGATCTTGCAAAATAATGTCGGGCGAAAATTGCCCTCTCTTATAAAATATTGCAAACCGCAGCTTGCTCGCCTATGAAAAAATGCAAATTAAATTCATTTTGGAGGACAGCAGTTATGGAAAAAGAAGTACTTGAATATTTGGAAAATAAGAACTACACGGCGCTTAAAAAGCTTTTTGTGGACCTTAACGCCGCCGATGTAGCCGCACTTTTGGAGGAAATGTTCGGCGATAAAATTGAGGAAAGAGAGCTTATAATACTCTTTAGACTCTTGCCGAAGGATTTGGCGGCGGATTGTTTCGCATTTTTGGACTCCGACACACAAATTCACCTCATTTCTTGCTTTTCGGACAGAGAGCTTCAGGAAGTGCTTGAGCAGACATTTGTCGATGACGCCGTAGACATGATTGAAGAAATGCCGGCAAATGTTGTAAGCAGAATACTAAAAAATGCGGACCCCGAAACAAGAAACGCAATAAACGAAATTCTTAAGTACCCGTGTGACAGCGCCGGAAGCATAATGACAATCGAGTATGTGGACCTTTTAAGAGATATGACAGTTGAGGAAGCCTTCACAAGAATAAGGCGAACGGGTGTCGATAAGGAAACGATTTACACCTGTTACGTTAAAGATGAAAACAGGCATCTAATAGGCTTAATTACGGTAAAAACTCTCCTTTTATCCGATAAAAACGATATTATCGAGGATATAATGGAAACAAACCTTATAAGCGTAAACACATACGAGGACAGAGAATATGTTGCAAGCGTATTTGAAAAATACGACTTTCTCGCAGTGCCTGTTGTCGACGGTGACAACCGACTTGTCGGAATTGTAACAATCGACGACGTTATCGATGTCATTCAAGAGGAAAATACAGAGGATATTGAAAAAATGGCGGCTATTTTGCCGACCGACAAGCCTTATACCAAAACAGGTATATTTGAAACGTGGAGAAAGCGCATACCATGGCTTTTACTGCTTATGATTTCCGCAACGTTTACGGGGAAAATAATAGGCGCATACGAAAACGCTCTCGCCGGGTGCATGGTGCTGAGCACATTCATTCCGATGCTGATGGATACGGGCGGTAACGCAGGCGGTCAGTCCTCGGTTACGATTATACGAAGTTTATCGCTCGGAGATATAGAGTTCTCCGACCTGATGTCTATTATATGGAAAGAAATACGTGTAGGGCTTATTTGCGGCATTACCCTCGCCGCAGCAAATTTTGTGAAGCTTTTAATTATTGACAGCGCAACCATTCCCGTTGCCGCCGTCGTTTGCTCTACACTTGTTATAACGGTTGTATTTGCTCAGCTTGTCGGCTGTTCGCTTCCGCTTATAGCAAAAAAAGTCGGATTTGACCCTGCAGTTATGGCAAGTCCGTTTATAACTACAATCGTGGACGCATTATCACTTATGGTATATTTTAAAATAGCACAGCTATTTTTGCATATATAAAAAAGAAAGGGAAAGGTAAATCATGAAAAACACAGAGAAAAAAATGGACAAAATCGTTGCTCTTTGTAAGGGCAGAGGATATATTTATCCCGGCAGTGAAATTTACGGAGGTCTTGCAAATACCTGGGATTACGGTCCGCTCGGAGTTGAATTTAAAAACAACGTAAAAAAAGCATGGTGGAAAAAGTTTATTCAGGAGTCAAAATACAATATCGGTCTTGACTGTGCTATTTTGATGAATCCTCAAACATGGGTTGCATCGGGTCATGTCGGCGGCTTTTCCGATCCGCTTATGGACTGTAAGGAATGTAAATCAAGACACAGAGCCGATAAGCTCATTGAGGACTACGCATTTTCAAAGGGTGAAAACCTCGTTGTAGACGGCTGGAGCAATGAGAAGATGATGCAGTATATTAACGAAAACAACATTCCGTGCCCCGATTGCGGAAAGCATAACTTTACCGATATTCGTCAGTTTAACCTCATGTTTAAGACATTCCAGGGCGTAACGGAAGATTCAACCTCCGTCGTATATCTCCGTCCCGAAACGGCACAGGGTATATTCGTAAACTTTAAAAATGCTCAAAGAACATCGAGAAAAAAGATTCCGTTCGGAATAGGTCAGATAGGTAAGTCCTTCCGTAACGAGATTACACCGGGCAACTTTACATTTAGAACACGTGAGTTTGAGCAGATGGAGCTTGAATTCTTCTGCGAACCGGGTACAGACCTTGAATGGTTTAAATATTGGAAAGATTATTGCATGAACTTCCTCAAAACGCTCGGAATAAAGGATGAGAACGTTCGTTTCAGAGATCACTCTCCGGAGGAGCTTTCACACTATTCAAACGCTACGACCGATATAGAATTTGTATTCCCGTTCGGCTGGGGTGAGCTTTGGGGCGTTGCCGACAGAACAGACTTTGACCTTAAGCAGCATCAGACTCATTCGGGAGAAAACATGGAATATGTAGATCCTATGGATAACACAAAACGTTATATTCCTTACGTAATCGAACCGTCACTCGGTGCCGACCGTGTTGCGCTTGCATTCCTTGTTGAAGCATATGACGAGGAGGAGCTCGAGGGCGGAGATTCAAGAGTTGTTATGCATCTTCACCCGGCACTTGCACCCGTTAAGGCTGCCGTTCTTCCGCTTTCTAAAAAGCTCGGCGAAAAGGCAGGCGAGGTTTATGAAATGCTCAGCAAGAAGTATAACTGCGAGTACGATGATGCAGGCTCAATAGGTAAGCGTTACCGCAGACAGGACGAAATCGGAACTCCGTTTTGTATCACATACGATTTCGACTCGGAAACCGACAATTCAGTAACCGTTCGTGACCGTGACACAATGCAGCAGCAGAGAGTTAAAATTGATGAGCTTGACGCATTTATCGCATCAAAGCTTGAATTCTAATAACATTTTAAAAGGAGATGTTAAAAAACTCCCGAATGCAATAAAAGAAACAAAACACATATTGCAGATATTACAAATGTACGGCTTAGATTATGCGGAAAAATCAAAAAAACTTGATTTTTCATGGATTTCTTTCTTTTCTTGCTATCAACAAGCTTCGCCTCTCGGCGTATACACATACGCATTCAGGTATCCCAAAACTAAAGTTTTGGCTCAGTTTGTTGACTCCAAAGTTTTTTCCCTATCTCCTAAAAAAATTAAGGCAGTTTAAAAAGTCAACTGACTTTTTAAACTGCCTTTTCCATTTCGGGGAGTCACCCCTCCAACCCGGTTTGCGTACATGACGGCTCAATCGCGGTAAATCCGTTTTGCCAAATGCATTTCTACATAATGTTCATGTACCGTCAAATTAATGGTCTGCGAACACAGTTTTAGGCTTTCGGGGATTTTCGCTTATCTTTTTATATAAATCAGTCTTCAATAGCGGCTTTTTTTGAATTGATTTTTTTGAATTCCGCCATATCAAACTTCGGCTCTCTTTCGTATGTATAAAGTCCGTTTACCTCCTGCTCTATATCATAAAGCTGTGTGTAGCAAAACGCAAACATTTTTTCGTTATCGAGAAGGTTATGGGTTAAGCCCCTATATCTTTCGATAAATGCTGTATCGTTCTCGGGTGATAAGCCATATCCCCAGCCGGCGTCGGAATCTGTTTTTCTTGCTATTCCGCCGTACTCGCTGACAAAAAACGGCTTTCCTTTAAACTTTTTATCCATGTAATTCTGACGATTACCCATTTTCCAACTTTCGCCCTCAAATGTTTTTTCCTCGCCAAGCTTAGCATAATGAGTTATTATATCATCGGGGTTCTGCGTATAGTCGTGAACATCGTATATATCGGTTACAACGTGATAATTTCCGCTTGTGTCAATACACGGACGAGTTTTATCCCATGATTTTGTCATATAATAAACAGCCGACAAAAGCTGATTATACTGCGTTCTGCCTTCATAATCCCACGTTTCGTTAAACGGACACCAGCCGACTATTGACGGATGATTAAAATCACGCTCAACGGCTTCATGCCACTCATTTAAAAACATCTCAACCATTTCGGGATTTGAATAGTCTATGCCCCAGCAAGGATACTCACCCCATGTAATATAGCCATGCTTATCGCAATAGTACAAAAACAGCGGCTCGAACACCTTTTGGTGAAGTCTTGCGCCGTTAAAACCTGCGTCAAGCGAAAGAATTATATCTTTTTCAAGCGCTTCCTTTGTCGGAGCGGTGTATATTCCGTCCGGATAAAAGCCTTGGTCGAGAACAAGACGCTGAAATACAGATTTTTCGTTAAGTAAAACCTTCATTCCGTCAATTCTTATGCTTCTGAGTCCGAAATACGTTTTTACCGTATCGTCGCCTAATTTCAGCGTTACATCGTAAAGTCTGCCGCAGCCGACCTCCCACAAGTGCTTTTCGCTTAAATTGATTTCACCGAAATATGTGCCGCCGCAGCTTGTAAGCTTTGCACCGCCGACATTCTTCCCCTCATATTCGCAATCTATTGACAGTTCACCGCCACCGACTGTTTTAACCTCAAATCCCACCTTAGAGTTTTCGGGGTCGGGATAAAAGCGAAAGCTTTCAATATAACTCTGCGGCATATGTTCAAGCCATACCGTCTGCCATATTCCGGTTGTTCTTGTGTAGTCGCAGGCATTTGAATAGAACCAATGCGCCTGCTTGCCTTTCGGCTGTCTGCCGCTGCGCACATCGTCATAAGCATTTACAACGAGTATGTTCTCGCCGTCGCACAAATAATCTGTAATATCAACCTTAAACGCCGTATATCCGCCGCGGTGAACACATATTTCCTCACCGTTTAAATAAATCGTTGCCAAATAATCAACAGCACCGAAATTAACGAATATTCTGCCGCTTTTTCTCCATTCGTCCGGAATATCAAGCTTTCTTAAATACCATACCGAATTTAAAAAGTCCGTGTTATGAATTCCCGACAGCTTGCTTTCGGGGCAAAACGGCACGTTTATTTTTTGCGAAAATGATTTTTTCTTATAAAATTCCCTTGCCTTTCCAGATACCGAAAAGTCAAACTCAAAATCCCATTCGCCGTTTAAATTTATCCAATCCGGTCTAAAAAACTGCGGATTCGGATGTTCCTCTCTGTACATAAAAATTCCCTCCGTAAAGCTTAATTTAATAAGCTTATTTTATAACGAAGGGAAGATTTTTTCAATGATATAAAATTTATTTGTATTGATGTTTTGTCCAATTATTTTCTCGGTGACTTTCCGAAATATTCCTTATAATATCTCGTAAAATGCTCAACGCTTGCAAAACCGACCTCATTTGCAACCGCCATTACCGTTTTGGCGTTATTTGTAAGCAGCACCGACGCCTTTTCCATACGTGCACGCAATATATCTTTTTTTGGAGATATTCCGTAATATTCGCTGTACAATCCGAAAAATCTCGAACGGCTCATACACATTCTTTTTGCAAGAGAGTCAATTGATACATTGTCCGAAATATTGGAAAGTATCTCAAAGCGCAGCCTGTCAAATGCCTTGCGCTGCGAATCCCTGCCGTTGCCGGAGATGCTTCTGTCAATCAGGATAAGCATTTTTCTGAGAAGAAGGTCTATCATTTCCTCATAATGCTCACTGCGAAAAATCATCTCATTTTTTAAAGTGCGTGTGATTTCGTTAAGCTCCTCGTAGCAATCCGGATAGAAAATTGTGCCCATGGGAATATCAAATCCAGATAATTCACCTCCGGTCACCGTAAAATGAACGTATGAATTTATAAAATCAGGCGCGCCACGAAACTGATGCGCTTCATCGGGTGCATACAGCACGCACGCATTTTTTTTCGATATAAAGCTTTTTCCGCCTGATATATGCTCCATGCATTGCGGGAAATACAAAAACAAATAATCTCCGCTGCCGCCCGGGCGCACTATCTCCGCATCTTTTTCTTCGCACCTCATATAGTCCGCATACTCAGCTTTCAGCATAGAAAGTCTCCTTTTTTTACATTCCCGACATCACACACTATCTCATATCCGACCGATTTGACACGTTTTTTAAGGCTCTCAACGCTTTGCGCCGCCTCCTCGCCCGTGCATATTTTTCCGTCATATAAACTGTACAGCTCTCTTGTGTCGGTCGGTGACAAATTCGGCATTACAACGTTCGCACCTGCCTTAAGTCCCATTTCTCTGCCATGCGGATTAATCGTTCCCAGCGCAGTTGTTGACGGGAGCAAAACATACGGAAAGCAAAGCCGCAAAATCGCCAAAAGCCTGAGCGTGAGCAAAAAGCTTCCGTCCGCTTCGCTCGCAAACGGCGTTTCGCAGTGGCTTATAAACGGGCCGATACCTATCATATCGGGCTTTAGCTTTTGAAGAAATCTGATATCCTCTACCAGATTATCGGTTGTTTGATACGGTGAGCCGACCATAAAACCGGAACCTGTCTGATACCCGATTTTTTTCAGATTAAAAAGACATTCCTTTCTGTTTTCGCTTTTCATCTGCTTCGGATGCAGGCGCCTGTAATGACCGTCATTTGCCGTTTCATGGCGCAAAAGATACCTGTTCGCACCGCATTTGAAAAGGCGTTCATAGCTTTCATAGCTTCTCTCACCGAGTGACAGCGTTATGGCGCAGTCGGGAAATTCCATGCGCACCGCCGATACAATATCGCACAACACATCGTCAGTGTAATATGCATCCTCACCGCCCTGCATTACAAACGTGCGAAAACCGAGCCTGTAACCCTCACGACAGCACGACAAAATATCATCCTTTTTAAGTCTGTAACGGACGGCATTTTTATTATCACGGCGAATACCGCAGTAAAAGCAATTGTTTTTGCAATAGTTAGATATTTCTATAAGCCCTCTTATATAGACATCTGTGCCGTATACGCTTTTTCTTACCTCGTCTGATGCCTTGTACAGTTCTTCATCGTACATATCAGTATTTATTATGCTTTTAAATTCCGCATCCGTCAAATTGCGGCTGCTGCGCAGTTTTTCAATAATTTCACTCATACACTGACCCCTTGCATTTTACAGGCATTAATTTTCCGTATATGCGCCGAGAAAAGCAAAATCCTCCGACGCATTTTCAAGCTCCGTTATAAGATTCAGAAAATCCTCCGAATAAACTGACGTATTCATATCAAGCAAAAATCTGAACTCAAAATCAAGTCCGCAAATCGGACGGCTTTCTATCTTTGTAAGATTTACGCCGACTGTCGAAAATTTTGAGATGATTCTGTAAAGGCTTCCCGGCTCGTGCTTAAGCCTAAGCATAACGGAAATCTTGTCCGCACCGGGATATATTTCCGGCTTGCTCGATATAACAGCAAAGCGCGTATAATTATTATCACTGTCGGCAATACCGCTTTTTATAACATTAAGTCCGTAAAGCTCGGCACAAAGCTCCGATGAAATTGAAGCAACATCATCCCTTTCGCTTTCGGCAACCATTTTTGCGGCAACTGCCGTGTTTTCGACAACCGTTATCTTTACGCCCTTAAGGTCTTTCAAAAACCTCTCGCACTGACCGATAGCCTGCGAATGAGAGAAAATCTCATGTATTTCCTTGGTATTTTTCTTAGCCAAAAGCACATGATTTATCTGCACACGAACACCTTTAACCTCGAAAAATCCATACTCGCACATCAAATCCGAAACTTCACTGACAGAACCGTGAATACTGTTTTCAATCGGGAGCACGCCGTAATTGCACATTCCCTGCTTTACCGCCTCGAATACGCCCTTAAAGTTATTAAAATATATCACGGACGGATTCGAAAAAACACGTTCTGCCGCAATCTGCGAATACGCTCCCTCCGTTCCCTGACAAGCAACAATAGCGTTTTGCGGAAGAAGTTTTAAATTCTTTTCAAGAGAGGCTTTAATCTTCTTCGCCGTTTTTGACATCTCCTCAAGCATTTTGCTTTGGTATGAACGGCTTATTTCGAAAATCGTATTGTAAAGCATTTTTGTGTAAACACGCATTTCGGGGCTTATCTGAAGCGAAAGCCGATTTATAATATCACGTTCTCTGCCGCGATGAAATACAGGCATATTTTTCTGCTTTTTGTATGCGGCAATATCCTTTACAATATTCATTCTTTCTTCAAACAGCTTTATAAGGCTGTTGTCTATATCGTCAATTCTCCTTCTGCTCTCGTCTAAGTTCATCTTAAAATTCCGCCTTTCTCTATTGAAGTAAATTTCCCAAAGCAACCAAAGCGCATACCGCCTCAACGCAAACGCTCGCACGAACGGCAATGCACGGGTCATGCCTGCCCTTTATATTTAACACCTCAGGCATCATTTTGCTCAGCGATACGGTGTTTTGAGACATTGCAATTGACGGTGTCGGCTTAAATGCCGCCCTTAGAATTATCGGCATACCGCTTGTCATTCCGCCCAAAATACCGCCGTGATTGTTGCCGTCGGTAGCAATTGCCCCGTCCTTTATTATATACTCATCGTTATTTTCACTGCCGTACATATTACACGCTTTAAAGCCTGCTCCAAATTCCACACCCTTAACTCCGGGTATTCCGAAAACAGCTTTTGCAAACTCTCCGTCGATTCCGCCGAACAGGCTGTCACCGATTCCCGCAGGCATTCCCGAAACGGCACACTCTACCGCTCCGCCAACGGAATTTCCCATAAGCCTTGCATTTTCAATTTCTTCTTTCATTTTATCGCCTGCCGAATCGTCTATAACAGGGAATTCCTTATGTGAAACATCTTCTATTCCATGCTCACCGTATTCCTTATCGCAAACGCCGTGCACCGATAAAACATGAGAATTTATGAAAACATCTCTTTTTTCTAAAATCTGCTTGCATATACCTCCGGCAAAGCAGACCGCAGCCGTAATTCTGCCCGAAAACTGACCGCCGCCGCAAAAATCGAAATGCTCACCGAACTTCACGCTTGCCGGATAGTCGGCATGACCGGGACGCGGCAAGTCAAGCTTTTCTCCGTAATCACGGCTTCTCGTGTCATTATTTCGTATAATTGCCGCAATCGGTGCACCGGTGGTATATCCGTTCTTTATACCGGATAAAATTTCAGGCTCATCGCTTTCCGTCCGCTGCGTTGAATAATTGTTTTTTCCGGGTGCCCGGCGCTGCATAAACTCTTTGATTTTGTCAATATCAATCATCTCGCCCGACGGTATTCCTTCTATTATAATTGTAATCGCTCTTGCGTGCGACTCGCCGGCAACGCTTATACTTATTTTTCCCGTATCAAATGACATCTGCCAATCCCCCCAAGCTTTTGAAATCTCTGAAAAAATCGGGATACGATTTATTAACCGCTTCCTCTCCTTTTATAAAAACATCCGAGCCGCAAATAACCGAAGCTATTGCCGCCGCCATAACTATTCTGTGGTCGCCGAAGCTGTCAACCTCGCCGCCCGACAGCGCTCCTCTGCCTATGATTTTTAAGTAATCCTCTCCTGCCTCGCATTCTCCGCCAAGCGATTTTATAAGCGACTTAACGGCTTCAATTCTGTCGCTTTCCTTTATCCTCAGTCTTGAAGCGTTGTACAAAAGCGTTTCTCCGTTTTTCCCTGCCGCCGCAACCGCAAGTATAGGAAACAAATCGGGAACGTTGTCAACATCTGCTTTGTCACAGTCAAGCAGCTCTTTTATTTTCATATCGCCCTGACGTGAGCTGCTGCTAAGTCCGCTGACGGATATATCACAGCCGAGCTTATTTGCACCGAACCAAAAAGCCGCATTTGACCAATCGCCCTCGCAAACGCACCTTCCCGGCGTTGTAAACCGTCCGCTTATTTTATATCCATTGTCAAATTTTTTTACGCTTACACCGAACATTTCAAGAACATCTATCGACAAATCGACATATGATACGGATTTAAGCGGGGTTGTAAGAACGATTTCACCACCGCCGACCGCACCAAGCGCAAACATAAGTCCCGTAATGTACTGAGAACTTACATCTCCCTCAATCTCGTATTTTCCGCCTTTCATTCCGCCTGAAACCCTTATGGGAAGCTTCTCCGCACTGACGTTAACACCGCCTCGGCGAAGTGAAGCGACAATTTCTCCGAACGGACGCTGCGGAAGTCTGCCGCAGCCGTCAATTACTGCCGATGCGCATATTGCCGCACACACGGGGAGCATAATTCTTGCCGTCGTTCCGCTTTCTCCGCAAAATATTTCCGCATTGCACCCACGGCGGACCGGGTAAACACAAACCGTATTTCCCTCCGTAAAATATGCACCTCCGAGCGCACGCACACATTCGAGCGTTCTTTTAATATCATCCGATATTCCGTTTATTTCTATTTCCGTTTTATCCTCCGAAAGCATTGCCGCAATTATAAGCCTGTGTGCATACGATTTTGAGGATACGGCAGCTATACTTCCGAACAGCTTATTAGGTTTTATTCTTATCATTTTATCAACTCTTCCAGCTCTTTTGTATTAACGTTTTTCAATATGCATTTTCCCATTCTCTCGGGAATAACAAGCGTTATTTCACCGCCGAAGCGTTTTTTATCGTTCATTGCGGCATTTGCAATCTCTTTTGCTGAAAAGCCTGTTTCATAAGGTAATCCCTCTCTGATTAAAAGCTCTTTTATTCTGTCAGCCGTGCTTTTTTCGCATATCCCCATTTTTTCGCCGACCTTGGCTATTTTCTCTGTGCCTATCGCAACGGCATGACCGTGAGTTATTTCAAAATTACTGAGCTTTTCAATGGCATGAGCAAAGGTATGACCGAGATTTAAAAGCTTTCTCTCTCCGCTCTCCCTCTCATCACGCTCAACAATATCACGCTTAATCTCTATGCACCTGCAAACACCGCTTATTCTGTCTTCTCTGTATTTATCAAGAACGTCCTCGCCGTCCAAAACTGCATATTTGATTATTTCGCCCATTCCGTCAAGATACCTGTCACGGCTCATTGTTTCAAACGTGTCAACATCGCATATAACAAGCGACGGCTGATGAAACGCACCTGCAAGATTTTTACCTGCACTTAGATTTACTCCCGTCTTTCCGCCGACAGAGGAATCAACAGCCGCAAGCAAGGTTGTGGGGATTTGAACAAATCTTATACCTCTTAAATAGCTTGCCGCCGCAAATCCCGCAACGTCTCCGACAATCCCTCCGCCGAGTGCGACTATAAAATCTCCTCTTGAGAACCGGCTGTCCGCAAGATAATCGAGTATGCTTTCTATTGTTGTCATGTTTTTGTTATCCTCACCGCCGGGGAAAATAAACGCAGCACATTCAAAGCCTGCCGCCTCATACGAATTTTTTACGTCTTGAAGATACAGCGATGAAACAGTTTCATCAGTTATTATGCAAGCCCTGCCTGACGGTATACACTCCGAAGTAAGCTCTCCGCATCTTTTGAGTATATCGCTCCCTACTATGCAGTCATACGAATTTGACGCATTTACTCTTATCGTTTTCATCTTGTAAAACAGGCTCCTCTCCTATCTGCCGTCAACATCTTCCTTAATTCTTCTGCCCTCCGAAAGCAACGCTCGCATACCGTCCGCATCGTGACTCCGCAGTGCGTCGGAATACTTTTTCAAATTCTCACACACGGTATCTATTTCATTTGCCAGATTTTCACTGTTTTCAAAAAACAACTCTGTCCACATTCCCTCATTGAGCCATGCAACTCTTGTCAAGTCCTTTAAGCTCCCTGCCGAAAATCCGTGATGCATTGGATATGTCCTGCTCTTTACAAACGCATTTGACACAACGTGCGCAAGCTGTGAGGTAAAGGCAATAACTCTGTCATGCTCCGATGATGTTGTATATTTAAATGTTTTAAAGCCTATCGGAGAGAACAGCTGCTCCATATCCTCTCTTTTCTCATTTGAGCATATAATAAGCGATGCTCCGACAAACATATCCTCCTTTGCATAAGCATATCCCGAATGCTCTGTTCCCGCCATGGGATGCGCACCGACAAATTCAAAGCCGTACTTTTCTGCAACCGGTGCACATTCCCTGCAAACAAGCTCCTTTGTACCGCCGCAATCGGTTACAAGCGCACCTTTTTTTATCAGTGCCGCATTTGACTTTACGAACCGTACCGTGTCCTTGGGGTACAGCGCCGATATAATAACGTCCGCTGACTGTATATCGGCTTCTCCGTCTATAACGCCATCCGATTTTGCCTGAGTTATTATTTCTGGATTTATATCATATCCGAAAACATTGTTGTCCGTGTATTTTTTAAAGGCTTTGGCAATCGACGCACCTATAAGCCCAAGACCTATAACCGCAATATTACGCTTTGTATGCATATGGTCTAATCCTTTCAATCTTCTTCATTAAGTCATCAAACATTTCCGGGGTGAGTGACTGACGTCCGTCACAAAGCGCATTGGACGGGTCATTGTGAACCTCTATAATAAGTCCGTCCGCACCGCAGGCAACAGCCGCAAGTGACATCGGCTCGACAAGCTCCGCAATTCCGCACGCATGGCTCGGGTCAACAATAACCGGAAGATGCGTAAGCGATTTTAAAAGCGGCACAGCCGATAAGTCAAGTGTATTTCTCGTTTTCGGCTCGAACGTTCTTATTCCTCTCTCGCAAAGGATTACACGGTTGTTGCCGCCTGCCATAATGTACTCCGCACTCATTAAAAGCTCATCGATTGTGCTTGAAAGACCACGCTTTAAGAGTATCGGCTTATTTGTGTGACCGAGTTCCTTTAAAAGCTCAAAGTTTTGCATATTTCTTGCTCCGACTTGAATTACATCAACGTTTTCAAAAAGCGGAAGATGTGAAATATCCATAATTTCGGTAACTATCGGAAGTCCTGTTTTTTCCTTTGCCTCAATCAAAAGGTCAATCCCCTTTTGTCTTAATCCCTGAAAAGCATACGGTGATGTTCTCGGCTTGAATGCACCGCCGCGAAGAAGTCCCGCACCCGATTTTTTAACGTCCTCGGCTATCGAGCAAAGCTGATTTTCGGATTCAACCGAGCAAGGACCCGCAATTACCGCAAATCCTCCGCCTCCTATTTTCGCATCGCCGATCTTGACGCACGTATCCATCGGATGAAACTTTCTGTTTGCACTCTTATACGGCTCACTTATGCGCTTTACCGTCTTTACAATATCAAGCGACCCCAGCATATCGGTATCAAGTGACGAAGTATCGCCGATAAGACCTACTATTGTGCTCTCACTACCCTTGCTGATATGTGTTTGAAAATGCCTATCCTCAAGCCACGAAATAAGGTGGTCAAACTGTTTCTTTTCATAATTTTCTTTCAATACAAGAATCATTTTAAATCATTTCCTTTCGTTGATAAACGTGTGTTGATTTTTTTATATTTTTCGCGCTAAAATATATAAAAAAGAGGCTACAGACTTATTGCATTGCCTGTAACCTCTTTATAAACATAATATAATCAAATAAAGTTTATAAGTCTTTAATCAAGCAACACAAATAGGACTTTTAAAATAATAATAAAAGCCGTAAAAGTATGCGCCTGTAAAGACTGATAACTTCATGGTGATTTCTCCTTTTCAAAATATACACAAAAGCCGAATATCCTTTTGCTTGTAACTATCATAGCACTATTTTTTTTTTATGTCAACCCTTTTTTCAAAATCAGTTTAAAATTTATAATAATTTTTGACGATTTATATTTTTTTTGTTGTAAATTCATAAAATGTGCTTATCGGTCATATATCTATACAAAAAGCAAAGGAGCATAAAAAATGAAGGGTATACTTAAGGGAACAATTTTTACGGAGCTTTTATTCATCATTTTTCTGTCGGCAGGTGCGACCGTATCTCTTAATTTTGCAAATTCGGATATGCCTGTTAAAATATTTCTTTGGGGCACAATGTGTCTGAGTGTTTTCATCGGTGCACTCGTCGTATGTGCCGGCGCAAACGAAAAAAGAGCGTTAAAAGGAATAATAACAGCTCTTTTGTCGATATTTCTGTTTTGCTGCGGCGCATATTTTATATGCCGTGCACCATTGTGCAGACAGCTTTTATCGCTTTGCGTATGTATGGTGCTTTGCGGTGTTATAGGCTCATTTGTCGGGGCGCACCGATAAAGCCACATATGCTATACCTCGCAATCTATCGGAATGGTTACCGTAAAGCAGCTACCCTCTCCCCATTTGCTTTCAACATCTGCCGTTGCGCCGATAAGCTCGCATATCTGCTTAACCATAGAAAGTCCGAGTCCCGTACTCGACGTGTCGCACTTTGTACGGGCATAGTCAACACGGTAAAATCTGTCCCAAATTTTATCAAGATTTTCCGCTTTAATTCCCTGACCGTGATCCGTCACGGAGAAAAGCACGTTTGAACCCGATTCCGCAAGCGAAACATCTATACTTTCGCCTCCGCTTCCGTATTTATAGGCATTGCTTATAATGTTTATAAATATTCGCGTAATCAGGTCGCGGTCGGAGTTTATGAAAATCTGAGGCTCGATATTTCGCACAAGCGGAACCGCGCCTACATTTATAATCTCCTGGTCGTTACATACCATTTCGCAGATTTCGGAAATATTTATTCTCTCTTTTTCAATTTTTTGCGTACCCTTGTCAAGCCGTGACATTGCAAGAAGCTCGGAAATCATTTTAGACATTCTGTCCGCCTGCTCCTTAATATCCGCCGCCGCCTCCCTATACTCATCATCAGAGAGATTACAGCTTGTCATATAATCGCACTCCGCCATTATAACGGCAACGGGTGTTCTGAGCTCGTGGGATGCGTCCGAGGTAAACTGCTTTTCCGCCTCAAAATTCTTTTCAAGCTTTCCGAGCATTTTGTCAAACGTTGACGCAAGCCGATGAATTTCGTCGTCACCCCTGCCGAGTGCAATTCTTTCGGAGAGGTCGTTACTTTCTATTATTCTCTGTGCCGTATTCGTTATCTTATCCACAGGACTTAAAAGACGGCTTGCAATAATATATCCGCCAATGGACGCTATAAGAATAAGAAACGCAATTATAACCGTATTTGCAAAAGCCGTTGCACCTATCGCATTTTTTGCCGCCATGGCACTTATTATACCACGCACCCAAACCTTTTGTTTGTCGCCGAGCCACACAAGACGGTCATAAACATAATAGTTCTGCCCGCCGCGCGTTACCTCGGATACGGAATTGTTTTTAAAGGTCTTAAAATTATCGGGCGTAAAATCCGGCGGCAATTCTCCCAAAAGCAGCTCGCCGTCCTCATTGTAAACCGAAATATGAACGCCCTCGTCAAAATATCTGAAATTTCTGCGGACAATAATATCCGAGCCGATAGCCTCTATCTTACCGCTGTTATCGCTCACAAGTCTTGCAAGCATACGGCGGGTGTTCGTTTCCGCAAGTGTTCGGCTCGACAGAAACATAAAGCTTGTAAGCACCGCACCGATTATGACAAGCACAAGCGCATACCAAAGAGACAGTCTGATTTTAACCGAAAGATTTCTCATTTGCGACTCACCTCCGACGAATTACGTCTCTGCCTTTAATATATATCCGTCATCATCCGATATAATCATACCCGAATTTACAGAGGTAAGCTTTTTGTTAAGATAATTGACATACATCCTCACAATAAGCGGATCTCCGCTGTCATTCCATATTTTTTTGAAAATAGATTGAAGTGACAGCCTTTCGCCCCTCGACAGCATAATCAGCATTTCACATTCGTAAACGTTAAGATGAAGCGCCGAATTTCCGCATTTTAGCTCAAGCTTTTCGGTGTTTAAATCGGCAGACCCGATTTTAATTGTTTTTTCGGGCTTTCTGTTCGCACGAACAGCCGCACGTATTCTCGCCAAAAGCTCCTCTGCCGCAAACGGCTTTACTATATAATCGTCAGCGCCCGAATCAAGACCGTTAATTCTGTCCTCAAGTTCCGCCTTAGCCGTAAGCAAAATTACCGGTGTTTCATCACCGTCATCTCTCATCGCACGCACAATATCCGTTCCGCTCATTTTCGGCATCATTATATCAAGAATAATTACGTCATATTCGTTGTTCTTTGCCGCATTATACGCTTCCTCACCGTCATACACCGAATCAACCTCATAATCGTTATGCGTAAGTATTGCGCTGATTACCTTTGAAAGATGTTTTTCGTCCTCTGCATAAAGTATTTTCATTTTATACCGTCAGCTCCTTTTTACAGCCTTGCTATTGTTCGCTTATCATATCCCTTATCGTCTGCATATTAATGTCAACCGAAGCAATATCATCGGCGCATCGTTTAAGCTCGTTTGCGATAAGTTCCGGGCTTTTTATATCTTTTTTGTATTTCATTGCGTGTTCAAGACTTGCCCAGCAATCCATCGCAATTGTTCTGATTTGCAGCTCGGCATTTACCACATATGTTTCATCGGAAACATAAATCGGTACCCTTAAAATCATATGATAGCTTCTGTATCCGTTCGGCTTCGGATTTTTTATGTAATCCTTTTCTTCAATAATTTCAATATCCCGCCGTTTTCTCATCATTTCCGCAACAGAATAAACATCATCTATATAAGAACAAATAACTCTTACACCGGCAATATCGTACAAATGCTCAAGAGCGGACGCCGCCGTAACGGGAAGTCCTCTGCTTTTCAGCTTTGCGGAAATACTCTCCCCTGTTTTTACTCTGCTTTTTACCGTTTCTATACAGCTTCTGCCTTTTTCACGCTCCAGGCACTTTTTAACAATCTCAAGACCTGACCTCAATTCAACAATTGCAGCTTCTATAAAAATAAGCGACTCATTAAAAAGTGACAACTCGTCCATATACCTCATCTCCCCCAAAAAATAATATAATCCGTTATACCATACTTTTATTTTACTATACAATTATTAAGAGATAATTAACTGATTGTAAAAAGATTGATTTTTAATAAAATCGGCACTTTTATGTGCATTTTGCACTTTTGAAACAAGATATATTTTTTTAGCTTTAGGCAGTATTAACATCTTTGACTTTTTTGAAAAAAAAGTATTGACATTTTAGTCGTCTTCTGTTATAATTAATTATGTTGTTGACGCGATACAAGTTAACAATATGAAATAGTCGGGAGTTTAGCTCAGCTGGGAGAGCGTCTGCCTTACAAGCAGGATGTCACAGGTTCGAGCCC
>CAKSPW010000001.1 GCA_934486495.1 uncultured Clostridia bacterium | reverse complement strand
ATACCACACACTTCATCTCATGTCAAGATAATAAACGAATTTTTTTCAAACTTGCGACTTTTTTTACATTTTTCTTAAAAATCTGCCCGTTTTTTTATCAAGAAACGTTATTTTTCATAAAAAGCACCGTCTATGCCCTCGGATGAGCACGTTCGTAAACCTCACGCAAATGATTGTCCAAAAAGGCGGTATAAACCTGAGTTGAGGAAATATCCGCATGTCCCATCATTGTTTGAATTGACTTTAAATCAGCACCGTTTTCAACAAGGTGTGCCGCAAATGAATGTCTTAAAATATGCGGCGTAATCTCAGTTTCTATCCCCGACGCCTTGCCGTATTGCTTTATTATTTTCCAGAACCCCTGACGTGATATACTTCCGCCCGAACAGTTTACAAAAAGCATATCCGACGTTTTTGAATGAAGAAGCTTTCCTCTCGACCAAAGCAAATATCTCTTTACCGCCACGGCAGCACCTTCGCCGATAGGTATAAACCTTTCCTTCGCACCGCATCTTACATATCTTACATCCGTATTTACATCGGTAATCTTCAAATTGATAAGCTCACTTACCCTTATACCGCTTGCATAAAGAAGCTCAAGCATTGCTTTATCACGGCATCCCTTCGCATCGGACTCATCCGGCGCCTTCATAAGCCTGTCAACCTGTTCAAACGAGAGTACCTTCGGTATTTTCTTTTCAATATGCGGTGCTTCAAGCCCCTCGGCAGGATTTTCCTTTATGTCACCCGAACGGATAAGGAATGCATAAAACGATCTTATTGAAGTCAGCATTCTCGACACGCTTGAGGGTGCACGTCCTCCACTTTGCATTTCAAGCAAAAAAGACAGCACATCCGTTTTAGTGGCGCTTTGTATACTTCTTCCGCCGCACGTCTGCAAATGATTTGCAAACTGCAATATATCACGCCGATATGCCTCAACTGTATTATGTGATTTATCCTTTTCAAGCAACATATATGTAATGTATCTTTCAATACACGAAATCATAATACGGACTCCTTCTTATGTAATAGCTTTGTTACGTTTATGTAATGTAACAATAATATTATATCACATTTTCAGAATTTGTGAAGTCCTTTTTTAAAATTTATTTTTCAAGATTAAGGTAAATAACCTCTAATTTCTTTTATTTGCATATTATTCCATAAGCTAAATTCATAAATGTTGTGGTTAAGTACGCCTGAAAGAGTGAAACCACACAAAATATAGTCAGCGAAAAAAGAGAAATGCCTAAAAATTTTTTTAAAAAATTTTTTTTGAATTCATTCCTCGAAAAAGACATTTTTAGTGAAAATGCCGAAAAAAACACCGTTATCGGTATCAAAAGCAACATTTCGGGCAGCATCGCCGTACATAAAAGCATACCCTTTGCTCCGAAGCTTTTGCACAAACACACCGTTGCATACCCTGTCACAAAACCTCTGTGCACAACCGTGTATACATTGATCGCACTGCCGACCATTACAATTGACGACAATGCAATTCCCGACCAAATCATAAAGTTTTTTAAAAGTATTTCGCGAATATCACTTCCCGGTGCGGAGAGTGATTTAAAAAATTCCGAAAAGTATTCCGACAATACATCTTCGGAAGTGCCGAGCGCATATAATCCGCCCAAAATTATACCTATTGTTATAAAAGCCGTTGCCGCTGCGGCAAATCTATGCGGAAAATACTTACTGCCTTGCATAACCGAAACCTCTTTTCAAAAAAAGCTTAATACATTTTATTCCGCTTCTGACGCAATTATGCTTCCCCTGTCAGCGTCGCCTTAATTCTGCATATCGCCTTTTTTTCTATTCTCGAAACCTGCACCTGAGATATACCGAGCATTTCCGCAATTTTCGACTGCGTCAGCGACTTGAAATATCTTAGTATTATAACCTGACGTTCACGCCCCGAAAGCGAGCTTATACCCTCACTAATAAGAAGTCTGTCAATCGTTTCATCCTCATGCGATACCGATTTTGTCTGTATTTCGTCAATAGGTGTGCAGTCGGAACACGCCTCAAGCGCATATGCCGCCTCCTCACACGCTATACCGCAGCACTCCGATATTTCGTTTATTGTAGGCATTCTGCCGAGTTCATTTTTAAGTCTTTCCTCTGCTCTGCGGCACTTGTACGCTGTTTCCTTTATGCTTCTGCTTATTTTTATCATGCCGTCGTCACGCAAGAACCGGCGTATTTCACCCGATATCATAGGAACGGCATACGTTGAAAATTTAACACCTAACGAGATGTCAAATCTCCGAATTGCCTTTATAAGCCCTATTGCTCCTATTTGCAGTAAATCCTCCGCATCACAGCCTCTTGCCCGATACGCCCTTGCAACGCTTCTGACAAGCGGCATATTCCTTTGTGTCATTTCCTCAAATGCCGCCCTGCTTCCTTTGTTGATTTTTTCAAGAAGCAAAGCGTTTTCATCCATTATCACGTGCTCCTTTTATCGTTTTTGACATTTTTATGCTCGTACCGAGTCCCTTTTCGCTTTTTACGGATACGCAGTCCATAAACTCCTCCATTATGGTAAATCCCATACCGCTGCGTTCCATTTCGGGCGCTCCGGTATAAAGCGGCTTGCGTGCAAGCTCTATGTTTTCAATACCCTCACCCGAATCCGTCACCGTAAACGTCACCTCACGTCCGTTAATCTCGCCCGTGAGCATAACCATCCCGTCCTTTACTCTGTACCCGTGAATTATTGCGTTTGTAACCGCCTCCGAAACAGCCGTTTTAACCTCCGACATCTCCTCAACCGTCGGATCGAGCTCCATTATAAATCCTGCTGCCAAAAGTCTTGCAAAGCTCTCGTTTTGAGAAATTGCAGGAAACTCCGTTTTCATAAAATTATTCATACGCACTCTCACCGCCCTTAATATATTTCAGCAATATGGTCAACTCCCGACATTTTTATAATTCTTTCCGTTTCCCTTGTCATTCCCAAAAGAATTATCTTTCCGCCAAGCGCCTTAACCGTCTTGTATCTGCCCAAAAGCATTCCTATCCCCGATGAATCCATAAACGTAACATGTGAGAAATCAAACGCTATGTTTACAGCGCCCGTACATACAAGCGCATCCTCTATGCTTTTTCTTATTTTTTCACTGCTCCGGTGGTCGAGCTCTCCGTCAAGACGTACCGTTATAAGCCGTTTTTCCCCTGTAAGCTCAATTGTCATAAAAATCCTTCTCCTTTATTATTTTTTAGTGCCGTTTATATTTCGCTCGTCGGCAGCATAATTCCTTTGTCGAAATTTGCAAACAATGTGACATATTTTGCAAGGCTCATGATATATTTTTATCAATGATAATAAAAATGAAAATCAAAACATCACATCTATATATTTTTTATCCAAAAATTCAACTTATACTTGACTATTAGTGGATTTTGTTATAAAATAAATTAAGGACAGCCACCGATGCTTTGGCAGCTGCCGAAAAATCAAATAATGGGAAGGTGTTTTTTATGACAAGCTTTATCAGCATTGCACCGATTTTGGTTCTTATCTGTGCGGTAATTGCACTGTGCTTCTCGGTGTATCAATTCTATTCGGTTAAGAAAAAACCTGAGGGAACGAGTTCAATGATTTCCATAGGAAACAAAATTCGTCAGGGTGCTATGGCATATTTGAAGCGTCAGTACAAAACCGTAGGTGTTTTCTTTGCTGTTATGTTCGTTATTCTATGCGGTCTTGCAGCAGGCGGATTTTTAACATGGTTCGTACCGTTTGCATTTCTTTCGGGAGGATTTTTCTCCGGTCTTTCGGGATTTATAGGGATGAAAATTGCTACATACGCAAACACAAGAACGGCTAACGGTGCAAGAGAAAGCCTGAACAGCGGACTTAAAATTGCGTTTGCATCTGGCTCTGTAATGGGTCTTACGGTTGTCGGCCTCGGTCTTCTCGATATAAGCGTTTGGTTCCTTATTCTTCGTGCAATATACGGAACGGACGTAAGCTCTATAATGGGAGCAATGCTTACATTCGGTATGGGCGCAAGCTCGATGGCACTTTTTGCACGTGTCGGCGGCGGTATTTTCACAAAAGCTGCTGATGTCGGTGCAGACCTTGTGGGAAAGGTAGAAGCAGGTATTCCCGAGGACGATCCTCGAAACCCTGCCTGTATTGCGGATAATGTCGGCGACAACGTAGGTGACGTTGCCGGAATGGGCGCAGACCTTTATGAGTCATATGTCGGCTCGGTAATCTCATCGGGTGCTCTTGCAGCCGCTGCCGGACTCGGTATGGGCGGAGTTATAATCCCCATGCTTATAGCAGGTATAGGCATAATCGCATCTATTTTGGGTACATTCTTCGTAAGCACAAAAGAGGGCGCAACACAAAAAATGCTCCTCGGCTCACTCAGAAGAGGTACATATATAAGCTCAATAATTTCAGCTGTTGCATCAGCTGTCGTTATCTATACGCTTCTTCCGGAAAATACAGGTGTTTTCTGGGCTGTCGTATCGGGATTGGCAGCAGGCGTGCTTATAGGCTTTTTCACGGAATATTACACATCGGATTCATACAAGCCGACAAAAAAGCTTGCCGAATCCTCGGAAACGGGAAGCGCAACCATCATCATCGACGGTATCGCCTTGGGTATGCTCTCAACTGCACTCCCCGTTATAATAATCGGTGTTTCAATACTCATCAGCTTTGCGGTTGCCGGTGGTTTTTCGGGTGCTGAAAACGCATTTGAAAGCGGTCTTTACGGGGTCGGTATATCGGCTGTAGGTATGCTCTCTACTCTCGGTATTACGCTTGCAACCGACGCATACGGTCCTGTTGCCGATAACGCCGGCGGAATTGCGGAAATGTCCGGACTTGAAAGCACGGTTCGTGACCGTACAGACGCTCTCGATTCGCTCGGAAACACAACAGCCGCAACAGGAAAGGGATTTGCAATAGGCTCTGCCGCACTTACGGCGCTTGCTCTTATTGTTTCGTACACAGATAAGGTTCAGTCAATATGCGCACAGAAGAACATAGACTCACTCCTTAACTTAACTCTTACAAATCCTCGTGTTCTTGTAGGACTTTTTGTCGGAGCAATGCTTCCGTTCCTCTTCAGCGCATTTACAATGCAGGCAGTAGGACGTGCCGCGCAAAAGATTGTAATCGAAGTTCGCAGACAGTTTAAAGAAATAAAAGGTCTTATGCAGGGAAAAGCTGAAGCTGACTATGCATCATGCGTTGATATTTGCACACGCTCATCGCTTAAGGAAATGATTTTGCCCGCCGCTTTGGGGATACTCGCACCTATCGTTGTGGGTCTTTGCCTCGGTGTAAACGGAGTTGTCGGTATGCTCGCAGGCGCACTCGTTTCCGGATTTGTTCTTGCAATAATGATGGCAAATTCGGGCGGCAGCTGGGATAATGCAAAGAAGTATATAGAAGCCGGTAATTTCGGCGGCAAAGGCTCCGAAAATCATAAAGCTGCTGTTGTCGGCGACACGGTTGGCGATCCGTTTAAGGATACCTCCGGTCCGAGCATAAATATACTGATTAAGCTTTTGAGCATGGTTTCAATCGTTTTTGCGGCAGTTGTTGTAAACTTTGAGTTATTCTTCAGATAAATAAAAAAAGCCGCAGACATCGTTTAAAACTAATTATACGATATATTGCGGATTGATACTTAATATAAAACGCACCGAACGGTGCGTTTTATATTTTAATTTTCATCTTACATCACTTATAGAATCTAAAGCGCTTGTCGCTTTTAATACCTATACAGCTGTCGCCGGCAACCACATAATGCTCCAAAAGCTGTATTCCAACCATACTCAAACACGTTTGAAGATTTATTGTTGTCTTAATATCGTTTTCGGATGGGTGAGCGATACCCGTAGGATGATTGTGAGCAAAAATAACTCCTTT
This sequence comes from uncultured Clostridia bacterium, assembly GCA_934486495.1. Taxonomy (GTDB): domain Bacteria; phylum Bacillota; class Clostridia; order UBA1381; family UBA1381; genus RGIG9115. Next base: position 85,146 of record CAKSPW010000001.1, on the reverse strand, counting down.
TGCATCGGCGTTAATGGCAACCTTTACAATGCTTCTCGGGTCAGCGTTTACATAATCGTCCGCACCTCGTGTAAGAAGGTGAGTTTTTGTAACCTTGCCCGCGGCGGAAACGCACAAAAGATAAAGCTGTTCATTTTTTGCGCTTGCAAACAGCGATTTTATATACTCCGTCATGCTTTCCTTATCGTCAATTGACTTCCCCGACATTTCAAATCTGCTCTTATTATACGCCCCGAAAAGCGCACGCTGCATGATAAGAAGCGTTGCCGTTCTCTCGCCTATTCCGCCGACGCTCTTGAGCTCCTCCCTGTCGGCATTAAAAACCTCATGTAAACTGCCGAAATGATTTATAAGGTCGTGCGCCGTTTTATTCGTATCGCGTCTTATAATCGAATAGCTCAAAAGCATTTCAAGAACCTCATGGTCCGAAAATCCCGTAAAATCATCATGCATCTGAAATCTTTCTCTGAGGCGCTTTTTATGGTCTTTATGTATACTCTCACCGCTCGGTACGGACTTTGTATCCTCCGATGAGATGTTATCCGAATTGATATCTTTACTCATGAATCTGAAATTCTCCCGTTAAAACTCATATTTTTTTATTGCCGCCGCCGCATCCTTTAAGAGCATCAGCTGATTGCGGCTCATTTTCTTCATTTCGTACAATACGGCATCCTTTGTCTTTTGCGTACTCTCACAGCCGTCACCTTCCGAAAATGCGTCTGTCGGCACGTCGAGCGCCCTTGCAATTTTAATTATTATGTCAAAGTGCGGATTGTGATAGCCCTGCTCTATTCTCGACAAATGCTTTTGAGAAATGTTAACCTTCTCGGCGAGCTTTTCCTGAGTAAGTCCTGCCTTTAATCTGCAATTTTGTATTCTGAGTCCTATTTTCATCAAATCCTCGTCCTTTTCTTTTCCGGGCATACCTAACACCTCACAATCAATATCATTTTCCTAAATTACATCCATATTATAATTATAGAATATTTGCTTTAAAAATATAACCTCATATAAGTAATGAAAATACCTTGTATAGGTAATATATATCTGTAAAAGAAAGAGGATGTTAAAAAAGTCAATTGACCTTTTAAACATCCCCAAACCTTTAATATGTAAAATTATTCAGCATCTGCTGCTTCTGATGCTTCCTCTGATGCTTCTTCCGATGCCTTTTCAGAAGCTTCTTCGCTAGCTTCCTCTGATGCTTCTTCTGATGCCTTTTCAGAAGCCTCAACAGTTGCAACTGCTTCATCTGTAGCTTTTGTATCGTTGTTTTCAGCCGGAGCACCGCAAGCTGCCATTGACAAAGCCATCATACCTGCAAGCAATAATGTAACAAACTTTTTCATAATAATTTACCTCTTTCTCTAATATGTCAGCTTACTCTTGTAAGCCGTTTAATTTTTACGACAACTATACTTATACCGCATTTCCGTCGAAATGTCAATACTGAAACTTCATTTTTGTATACAATGCACAATGTTTTTGATGTTTATTCGTCAATAAGTATAATTTTAACAATCATTTTTTGACATATTGTACAAAAGAGTTTAACAAGGGCTTACTTTTTAGTCGCCTTTTTTAATAGCTCCGAAAGCTCATTTTTGGTAAAATTATATTTGTTATTGCAAAACTGGCATGACATTTCGGCGTCACCCTGTTCCTTAATAATATCCTCAAGCTCTTTTTTGCCTATCGAAATAAGCGCCTTTTCCATACGCTCCCTCGAGCAGCCGCATTTGTAAACAGGATTTTCGCAGCGGTTGTTGACAAGAAAATCTATTCCGCTTGTAACCTCAAATATAATATCCTCCGCTGTCATTCCCTCGTCAATCATTGCCGTAACAGGTCTGATTTTATCGAGATTTTCTTCTATTTTTTTCGCTGTTTCGTCCGTCGAGCCCGGCATCATCTGAACGAGGAATCCGCCTGCCGCCTTTACAGAGCCGTCGGTATCAACAAGGACGCCAAGACCCGTTGCTGTCGGAATCTGCTCGCTTTTCGCATAATACATTGTAATATCTTCGGCAATTTCGCCCGAAACAAGCGGAATTTGACCTATATACGGCTCTTTAAGACCGAGATCGCGCACAACACTTAAAAATCCGTTTCCGACAGCACCGCCCACATCAAGCTTACCTTTTTTATTAAGCGGCAAATCAACATACGGATTTGTCACATAGCCTTTAGCCTCAAGTGCGGCATTACAGCAAGCGATAATGCTTCCGATAGGTCCGTCGCCCTTTACCTGAACAGTAATGGAATCAGTATCGTTTTTAAGTCCCGCCGCCGACATAAGTATTGCTCCCGTCAGCGTTCTCCCCAGCGCCGCCGTTGCGGTCGGGAGTGTTGAATGTATTTTTCTCGCTTCATCGCATAAAGATGTTGTTACGGCAGCAAAAACGCGAACCGAACCGTCTGTACTTGTTCCTCTTTTTAATATATCTGACATATTATAATCCCTCATTCGTTATTTTCGTTTAATCATTACATGAACTTTTCCGCCGTCAAGCACACGGATATTATCATTTTCAAACTTTACCGCGAGATTGTATTCGCCCTCACGGCATCCCGACGCATCGGCCTCTGCCTGGATTTGCGCCTGTGCATCCTCAGGAACCGACAGACGCATATTAATCACAATCGGATTTATCTCAACTGTCAGTCCGTCCTGAATATTTTTTATTTCAACCGCTACGGGAACGTTTATTTCGACTCTGTTTTCTACGTTTGCACGGAATTTAATTGTTTGCTTCTTGACATAAATACCCTCCGTACTTTCAAGCTCAGCAGAAAAATCATTAATTCCCGTTTTATTTTCGGTATCCGTAAATATCGCCGTAACGTTCTGCGGAGCGTCCTGACCTATCGGAACGCCTATATCAACCGTTTGCGGAGATATGCTCTTTTGGTCTATTTCAACAGCATATTTTTCGAGTAATTCATCCGACGGCTTAATCTTTACATCGGCTGTATGTTTTTGGTAAACGGTATTGTTTACCGGAATTGTGATATACGAGCTGTAAATTGTTGCCGTGTGAGCAAGCGGTACCTGATCGGAATTTGAGATATGATACGAATACATCGTCTTTCCGCTTTCCATAATGCTTGACGTATCAATTGATACAACACAGCAGCTTGCATTTTCAATTTCGGATTTTGAGCCGACTATTTGAATTTGATTAATCTCCGGCTCCGATGAAACAATCGTGTTTTTAACTCTTTCACCGCCTATTTGATTTACAATAACCGGTATCTCCTTTTTATAGCTCGGCTCAATGCTAAGCTCAACAGATGAAAACTTTTGCTTTTCAAGGCCTATATAATCGGGCATATTAACAGTCGGATAAGCCGTAATTTTACCTTGATTTGATATGGATGACAAGTCAATCTCAACCTTTATTTTATCCATACCGTCAAGAAGCTCTTTTCTCGTTCCTCTCACCTTTATGGAAAACTGCGGAAGCTCCTCTCTGTCCACGAGTACAAGCCCTTTTTCTCTCAATGCGGACTCGCCGACAAAACGGACCGCAACATCCGAAAGCGTGACCGTTATAGACGGATTTACAATGTTTATCGTAACAAACCACACTATTACGGCGATTACAACAGATGATATTATTCTTTTAATTTTTTCAAACGTTTTGTTTTTAGGGTGCTCATCCATATTGGAAATATTATCGTTATTTCTTTTCATTTTCAGCACCTCCCTTGTGGAATTTGAAAAGCTTTGAAGGGCTGTATGCCTCATCGGTGCTTAAAAACCTTTCAAGCGCATGCTTAAGCGGCTCTCTCGATAAATTTCTTGTAAGCGCACCGCCCATAGCTATGGATATTTTTCCCGTTTCCTCACTGACAACTATTATCAAAGCGTCCGACACCTCAGATATACCGAGTGCGGCACGGTGACGTGTTCCAAGCTCTGTTGAAAGATTGTTGTTTGATGTCAGCGGCAAAAAACAACCTGCCGAATGTATTCTTCCGTTTCTTATTATAACAGCTCCGTCATGGAGAGGACTGTTTTTAAAAAATATGTTCTCAAGCAGCTCCCGGCTTATATCGGCGTCAAGCTTTATTCCGCGCTTTGTATGGTCACCGAGTTTTGTATCACGTTCCATAACTATAATTGCGCCCGTTTTCGCCTTCGACATTTCATCGACAGCATCGACTATTTGATCAAAAACAGCCTCCTCTCCTGCCTTTGAAGCACTGTTTGTGGCAAAATCGAGTATTTTTCCGAACTTCGACCTTCCCATTTTTTCGAGTATGCTTCTAAGCTCCGGCTGAAATATTACAACTATTGCGAAAACTCCGACCTGCACTATTGCACTCAGCACATAGTTAATAACGGTAAGATTTGCCCAGTCGCTGACAACCATTATCACAAACAGCAATACTATACCCTTTACAAGCTGCATTGCCCGTGTTTCCTGAAGCCATTTTATAAGGTAAAAAATAATTACCGTTACAAGAAAAATGTCAATAAAATCGCTTATTCTTATAAGTTTCAAATACGAAAACATATACTCGATTGCATTTTCCATGTAAATCCCTCACTTTATATCATAAAATCCGGGAAATCCCGTTTAATTCTGTTTAAAACCCTTTCGGAAAACTCTTTTTTTTCCGATTCGGACTTTTCAAGTCTTGACTTATATCCCCAAAGATGCGTAAATGTATTGTTCTGCACGCTCATAAGGCTCTCCACCGCGGACAGCTCAACAAGCTTTTCTCCTATTTTGTCGGCTGTCATCGAAAAAAGTCTTTGTTCGGCAAATACCATCGGCCGCAAAACGTCCTCCTCGTGACATGACTTCATAAACTCCTCGGCGTATTTTGTATATCGTCTTATAAACTCATCGTTTCCTATATAATAGAACGCCGCATTTGAGGGCTTTTGCACCCATGAAAATCCGTCGTCAAACGATATATACGGCTCAACATCGGGATAAACGTTTTTATCAAGCTCCTCTGTGTGTATAACATATATCCCGTTCGGATTGTCAAGCTCCAAACGTTCCCATACAATAAAATCGGTATCTATTGCCGCAATCGGCGCTCTCTCGCACTTCAGCGCATAAATCTTCCCCGCTGCCCAAAAAACCTTTGGATTTATATCCTGCGGTATATCATCAAGTGCGGTTGAAATCTCATTCCATGCACACAATACACCGCGTTTGTTCAAGTAATCCTTGCCGTCCGTATCGGTAACAAGCTTTATCTCTCCGTTGTGTTTTCTCCACTCGAGTGCCGAGAGAACCATTGTGTAAAGCATATAGTCCTCAAGCGCCGCACCGTGCGGACGCGTCCAAAACGCTTGTATCGCCCTCAAAGGTCAAGTCCTCCTAAATAATATGTAAGCCGTAACCGCTTCCGATTTGCGAACATATATTACTTTTATTTTGATTTATCGTCACTTTTTTTCCGCCGATAATAAGGTGTCCTTTTTTTGTTTTTCTGTCGTATTTAAATTCAACGCTGTTCTTTTTCAAAACAAAGGACCTCCTTTCATTTTACGGCTTGCGGCGGACAGTTTTTATTTTTCAAAAACTGATTAAACTCTGCGCCGCACAGAAAAATATTCATGCAAAAATAAAGCCAAAGCATCAAAAGAACAATAGCCGTAAGACTTCCGTAAATCAGCGAATAGTTTGTAAAGTTATTAATATACGCCGAGTAAATAAGCGAAAACACAACCCAGCCTACTGCCGCAAGGAATGCTCCGGCAAGCTGATGACGAAATGATATTTTCTGCCCGGGTAAAAGCTTGTAAAGCACCGCAAACACAAGCGTCAAAAGCATAAGATACACAATTGACGGAAAATCCGACAGAAAGGTCGAAACCGAGTGAATTGCGGGGAATACCGCCTCCGACATTTTAACGAGCTGTCCGCTGACAACAAAAAGCATAAGCGTTACACAAAGAGTAACAAGCATTATCAGCGTGTACGCAAGCGACATTATTCTCGATTTAACGTATCCGCGGTTTAGGCTGTAAATATTGTCAAGCCCCGTAAGCAGTGCCATGACGCCCTTTGATGCGGCCCAAAGCGCCGTAAAGGTTGTAAGTGAGGCTATGGATATAGTGCTTGACGAATATATTTCATCCAAAAGGCTGTTTACAAACGGAACAACCTCTTTGGGGAGAAACTTTACACCCAGTGCCGCAAGGTCGCCCTGCGTTTGAGGAAGTATGAACTTCAGCATACTTACCATAAGCATAAGAAACGGCAAAGCCGATATGATTATAAACAGTGTAGCCTGTGCGGCATAAACCGGGATTTTATCTTCATTTATTTTTCCGTATACCTTTTTAAGCATAAAGGCAAAAGCTCTTATTTTTTCTTTCATCTTTCAAAATCAGTCAAGCTTCAGCACCGACATAAATGCCTCCTGAGGCACTTCAACCGAGCCGACCTGACGCATTCTCTTTTTACCCTCTTTTTGTTTCTCAAGCAGCTTTTTCTTACGTGTAATATCGCCGCCGTAGCATTTTGCAAGCACATCCTTACGCATTGCACGGACTGTTTCTCTTGCAATAATCTTTGACCCGACAGCCGCCTGAATAGGCACCTCGAACAGCTGACGAGGAATATTGTCCTTTAACTTCTCCGCCATTTTTCTGCCTCGGCTGTACGCATTATCCTTAAACACGATAAACGAAAGCGCATCGACAAGCTCACCGTTTATCAGTATATCCAGCTTTACAAGATCGCTTTTTATATAACCGGAAAGCTCATAGTCAAATGACGCATATCCCTTTGTTCTTGATTTCAGCGCATCAAAGAAGTCATATATTATCTCATTGAGCGGCAAATCGTAATGTACAAGCGCACGAGTCTGCTCAATATACTCCATATTCTTAAATATACCCCTGCGCTCCTGGCAAAGCTCCATAACGTTTCCGACATAATCGACAGGAACAAGAATTTCCGCCTTAACGATAGGCTCCTCCATGTAATCTATCTCCGACGGGTCTGGAAGATTTGTCGGGTTATCGCACCAAATCAGCTCACCGTTTGTTTTATGAACCTTGTAGATAACGCTCGGCGCCGTTGTTACAAGATCGAGATTATATTCTCTTTCCAGTCGCTCCTGAATTATCTCCATATGCAAAAGTCCCAAAAATCCGCATCTGAAGCCAAAGCCCAAAGCTATCGACGTTTCGGGCTCAAACATAAGTGACGCATCGTTTAGCTGAAGCTTCATAAGCGCCTCTTTTAAGTCCTCATACTGTGCGCCGTCAGCAGGATAGATACCGCAATAAACCATCGAATTTACCTTTTTGTATCCGGGCAGCGGACTCGGTGCGGGATTATTTACAAGCGTTACGGTATCTCCGACTCTCGTATCCCGAATGTTTTTAATGCTTGCGGCAATATATCCAACATCTCCGGCAAGCAGACAATCCTTTGAATTAAGTCCGGACGGATGCATTGTTCCTACCTCAACAACATCAAACTCAGCCTTTGTCTGCATCATGCGTATTCTGTCGCCCGGTTTTATTTTTCCGTCCTTTACACGAACGTAAACGATAACGCCGCGGTAGCTGTCGTAATAGCTGTCAAATATGAGAGCCTTAAGCGGTGCGCTTTCATCTCCCGACGGAGAAGGAATTTTCTCAACTATTTCATCAAGCACAGCTGCAACGTTCTGCCCCGTTTTTGCCGATATTTTCGGTGCGCCCTCGGCAGGTATTCCTATAATATCCTCAATTTCCGCTATAACCTCCTCCGGATGTGCCGCCGGCAAATCAATCTTATTAATGATAGGCACAACCTCAAGGTCATGGTCTATCGCAAGATATGTGTTTGCGAGAGTCTGCGCCTCTATACCCTGCGACGCATCAACAACAAGCAATGCACCCTCACATGCGGCAAGACTTCGTGAAACTTCATAGTTAAAATCAACATGACCCGGTGTGTCGATAAGATTAAGCGTATATACCTCTCCGTCAGATGCCTTGTATTTAAGCGTTACTGCGTGAGCCTTTATCGTTATTCCTCTTTCCCTTTCAAGATCCATGTTGTCAAGGAGCTGTTCCTCCATATCTCTTTTTTCAACCTCGCCTGTAAGCTCCAAAAGTCTGTCGGCAAGCGTTGATTTACCATGATCTATATGTGCTATTATGCAAAAATTTCTTATTTTATCCTCTCTCGATTTCAAGGTATAATCTCCTCCAAAATACAATAATCCATTATAATTATAACACATATCACTGCCGTTTGTCAAATATATTTTGCTAAAAGTACAAACTAATTTTTAATGAAACAGAACCTGCGGTCTGTCATGCGGTCGCAACTGTCACGTCTGCAACCGTTTTGAACGGACTTTAGTATCGTTTATATATAATTCCGCCGTAAAATATTATTATGAATTGTTTGAAATATACCTAAAACGCACAATAGCACACATATATATTGTGCAAAGTGTCAAAAACAGCAAAAACTTCTTGACTTTAGCATACTAAAGTGGTAATATATAAAAGTCAAATAAAACAATCGAATTTTGAAGGGATGGATTAATATGAAAAAAATATTATCTTTAATACTTGCACTTACAACGGTTGCGGGCTTTATGACAGGCTGCGGAGAAAAGGCTGATCAAACATCGGATTACGACTACGTAAAGGGAAACGGCAAATTGACTATCGGCTATACAACATATGCGCCGATGAATTACGAGGATAAGGAAACAGGCGAATTTACGGGTTTTGATACGGAATTTGCAAAGGCTGTTTGCAAAAAGCTCGGCGTTGAAGCAAATTTTGTTGAAATCGACTGGGATAACAAATTCCCTGCTTTGGAATCTAAGAGCATCGATTGCATTTGGAACGGTATGACAATAACAGATGAGGTTAAAAAGAATTCAAGCTACACAAATGCTTATGTTAAAAACGCTCAGGTTGTCGTAATGAAAAAGGACGCTGTGGATAAATATAAAAAAGCAGACGATATGAAAGATCTTAAGTTTGCCGCTGAAGCAGGCTCGGCAGGCGCAAAGGCAATAGAAGAAGCAGGCATTGAGAACCTCACCGAAGTGGGCGCACAGTCAGACGCTCTTTTAGAGGTTGAAAGCGGCTCGGCAGACGCTTGCGTAATAGATCTTACAATGGCAAATGCCATGACAGGCGAAGGCACAAGCTATGCTGACCTTGCAAAGGGAATAGAGCTTACAAGCGAAGAATACGGAATATCATTCCGCAAAGGCTCAGACATCACAGAAAAGGTCAACAATATAATGATAGAACTCAAAGAAGACGGAACACTTCCGGCTCTTGCTGAGAAATACTCACTTACACTTGCATTTTAATTAAGGGAACAATTCCACGGGGAGTGCCGCATTGCCGCACTCCCTAAAGCTGTCTTAAAAGAAAAATTAAAGGATTTTTTATCATGTTATTAGAAGTTACTTTAAGCCTTTTAAAAGGCATGTCAACAACAATCAGAATATTTGCGCTGACGCTTTTGTTTGCGCTGCCGATAGGCCTTATGATAAGCTTCGGTTCAAGAACAAAATTCACGCCGCTGAGATGGCTTGTAAGAGCGTTTATATGGATAATCCGAGGAACGCCGCTTATGCTTCAGCTGATTATAATTTATTACGGTCCGGGCCTTGCCGCATCATGGGCAGGAAGGGTTATATCGAGCACGGGGTCAACTTTCATACTTTTAAAATGGATTGCCACATGGACGGTATTCGATCGTTTTCTTGCGGTGATGATAGCGTTTGTAATAAACTACTCATGCTATTTTTCTGAAATATACAGAGCCGGCATAGAGTCCATACCCGTAGGTCAATACGAGGCGGGACAGGTTTTGGGTCTTACGAAGGTACAGGTATTTTTCAAAATAGTTCTTGCGCAGGTTATAAAAAGAATCGTACCCCCGATGAGTAATGAAATTATAACGCTCGTTAAGGACACATCTCTTGCAAGAATCATAATGGTATACGAAATTATCTGGAATGCGCAAAAGTTTATAAAGTCGGACGGACTTATATGGCCGCTTTTCTATTCGGGACTGTTTTACCTTATATTCTGCGGAATATTGACACTGCTTTTCGGATTTATCGAAAAGAAAATGAATTATTATCACAGCTGATTATTTTCGCATAACGGCGAAAAACAGCGGAAAGGCTTAAAAAAATGTCAATTTTAAGTGTAGAAAATATACATAAAAATTTCGGAAAAACAAAAGTATTAAACGGCGTCAGCTTTGAGATGAAAAAAAGCGAGGTTGTTGCTATTCTCGGCTCCTCGGGCAGCGGAAAAACAACGCTTTTGCGCTGCATAAACTTTCTTGAAACGGCTGACCGCGGCATAATTAAAGTAAACGGGGAAACAATATTCGACGCATCTGATAAAACGAAAAAAACAGCTGCCGAAATCAGAAAAATGCAGCTTAATTTCGGAATGGTTTTTCAATCGTTTAACCTGTTTCCGCAGTACAATGTTTTGGATAACGTTACACTTGCGCCCAAGCTGCTTGCAAAAGAAAGAGAAAATTTTAAAGCTGATAAGAAAAAAATTTATGCCGAAACGGAGGAGCGTGCAAAGGAGCTTCTCTCACGTGTCGGGCTTTCGCAAAAGCTTTATAACTATCCGTGCGAGCTGTCGGGCGGACAGCAGCAAAGAGTATCTATTGCACGTGCGCTTGCACTCGACCCGAAGGTTTTGTTTTTTGACGAGCCGACAAGCGCTTTAGACCCCGAGCTGACGGGAGAAATTCTTAAGGTTATTAAGGATTTGGCAAAAAAACAAATGACTATGATAATTGTAACTCATGAAATTGATTTTGCAAGAAATGTTGCCGACCGAATTATCTTTATGGATAACGGCATTGTCGCTGAGGAGGGAACTCCGGAGGAGGTTATTGATAACCCGAAAAACGACAGAACAAAGGCATTTTTAAGCAAGCTCAGTGAAAGATAGCAGGTGAGAAAAATGACTGTCAGAAATAATGAAACAGATAGGCTCTGTGAGGCATTTCTTGTTCTTGAAGATGTGGAGGAATGCTTCAGCTTTTTAGAGGATGTATGCACAATCAAGGAACTTCACGCAATTGCGCAGCGGCTTGAGGTTGCACGGCTTTTGAAGGAAAAGAAAACTTTTTCGGATATAGTTGAACTTACCGGAGCGTCAACAGCAACAATATCACGTGTTAACCGCTGTCTTATGTACGGCAGCGGCGGATATGAAAACGTTCTCGGCAAGCTTGAAAATAATGAGGAAGAAAGCAATGAAAATAGTTTTAAAAGCAGATAATATCATATGCGCTTTTATTTTGCCCGTTCTCCCTTTTCTGTATGACCGGCTCTATGTTTTTTTTCTTGACGCATGGGAAATCAGCGGCGCAGGAAAGCCGATTATCGGATTGCTTGCCGCCTTATACGTGATTTTTTGCGTATTTAGAAGAAAAATATACGAGTTTATCGAAAAATATGCATACGGTTTGAACGGAAAAACCGCCGTTATATATTTTTTGTCAATCATAACGATGATAAAATACCGCCATATTTTTTCAGACCCGTACGGAAAAGGCACAATCTCGGCAATAGGCGCTGGAATAATACTCGGTATTTTTGTGCTTATGTGCATGAAGGGCGCAGAGAAGATAATTTCCGCCGTTTCAAAAATCAAGCTGACAAAAAGCGATTTTTTCTATATTGTATTTATATATGTATTGCTTAACGCAGAGATTTTTATATACTGCAAATATATGAAGCATATTTTTATATGGGATAACGCGGGATATTTTTTAATGGCGGACAGAATGAACGGTATTTTTCCGTCACACAGTTATTTTAAAGAAGTATTCTACTCGGTTACGAACGAGGACTATAACTATGTCATTCTCCTTTTTGCAAGCATTTTCAGAAAACTGTTCGGAGCGTCGAGATATGTGTATCTTCTGTCAATAATAAACTGCTTCACCGCACCGTTTTTTATAATTTTGCATATTATGGGCAAGCGATATTTCGGGACAAGCGTATTTCATTCAATTTGCGCACCGCTCGCACTGCCGTATATAATAGCCGCATCAAACCTCGGCTTTATAGATGTCGGCGGTATAGCCGTAATATTTCTTGCAATGTGCATATTTTTATATTCGGACAAACCGGAAACTGCGCTTATATCAGGCGTGCTTGCCGCATTTGCCGTAATTCTGCGCAGGTGGTACTCGTTTTTTGCCGTAAGTTTTTTAATAACGTGCTTTTTATATGAGCTGCCACGGAAAAAATGCAAAAAATCAATATTCGCAGTTTGCGGCTTTGCGTTTACTCTGCTGTTTTTCTTTCAGAAATTCGTAACGGGAAAGCTTATGGCAGATTACAAGGATATGTACAGTGCATATGCGCTTGGAATGAAAACCGATTATTTTCTTTTTGTAAGATATTTCGGCATAATCTTCAGCGCCGCACTTATTGTTTATGCGATTTCGGTACAGCTTAAATCAAAGAAAAAATATATAATGACAAATCAAATGTTTTTTCTTACCGAAGCGGCAATGTGCTTTTTCATTTTTTCATATGTACAGACTCACGGTCAGCAGCATTTATCGCTGTATGCGCCGCCGCTTGCCACACTTTTTATGATGATGTGTGCGGATATTGCAAAAAACAAAAAAACACTCTGTATAATCGTTTTGTTATTTTCCCTTCTGCAAACGGGGAACACATTTATAAAGCGTGATGAGCCGGGCTCGGCTGCGGATTTAAAATCTCATGCGCTTATACCGAACTTTACATCTTATCCGCCCGTCGACCAATATGCCGACAACATCGTGCTGATAAACGATTATCTTGACAAAAACATAGGCGAAAAAGGAAAAACAGTATGCATTCTTGCATCTTCGCTAACTTTAAACTATGAAACATTCATGAATGCGGAAATTTCGCTGTCAAAAAAGAAAAACAGCGACATAAACAGAAGCGATTATTTTCTGCCTCTGCCGGACGTCGACAAGCGTGACGGTTTATCGAACAACCTTTTTTGTGCGGACTATATCCTCGTTCCGTCGAAAGTTCAAACACATCTTTCTCCGAGTGAGCAAAAGGTTATAACCGTTCCGTATGAAATGATTGTAAACGGCGAGGGATTCGGAGAAAACTATGAAAAAACAGACACAGTATTTACTCTGCCGGGCGGCGAAAATATTTATTTGTACAAAAAAATTAAAGACATCACACCTGCCCGGCGTGATGAAATAATAAAGAAAATTTTCGGATAAATGAAAGGAGAAACCGAGAATGATTGAAACAATATCAAACAAACGTTTAACCGTAAAAATCGACACGCACGGGGCAGAGCTCCAAAGCATAAAGGATGAAAACGGCAGGGAATGCCTTTGGTGCGGAGATCCTCAAATATGGGAGAAAAAATCACCCGTGCTGTTCCCTATCTGCGGTTCGCTGAAAGGCGGCAAATACTCATATAACGGAAAGGAATATGAGCTCCCAAAACACGGTTTTGCTCTCAGAAGCGATTTTGAAGTGATGCGAAAAAGCGATACGGAAGTAGAGTTTATGCTCAAATCCAACGAGCAAACAAAAAAATCGTATCCGTTTGATTTTGAGCTTAGCATTGTCTACACGGTTGATACAAACAAGCTTATCACAACATACACCGTACGAAACACGGGCGAAAATAAAATGTATTTTTCTCTCGGAGCACACGAATCGTACAGCTGCCCCGAAGGTGTTAAGAATTACTGCGTGATTTTTGACCGCGACACAAGTCTTGAAACATATGACGCAATCGACGGTCTTCTGACTGATGAGCCGACAATAAAGGAACTACGCCATAAAACGCTTAAACTAAACGATGGGATGTTTGCAAACGACGCTCTTATTTTTAAAAACTTTGACTCACGCAAAATCACCCTTTTAAATAAGATAACAGGAAGTAAGGCGCAGCTTGATTTTGACGGCTTTGACTATCTTCTTATCTGGAAAAAGCCGGTCGGCAACTATATTTGCCTTGAGCCGTGGACCGGATTGCCCGATTCACATTCCTCAAGCGGAATTTTATCCGAAAAGGAAGGAATAACAGCTCTCGGTGCAGGCAAAGAATATTCGGTTACCCACACAATATCGTATTGGGATTAAGTATAAAATAACCATAAAAGCATACCGCATTTTATGCGTGTTGCGATTTTTGATATAAGACACTTGCAAAATAAGAATAAATATTATATAATGTTCTTAAATGATATAACGAAAGGATGACAGTGCAATGGTAAATTTAAAACACGTACAGGAATTTGACCCTGAAATTTTTGACGCAATTATGAAAGAAACACACCGTCAGCAAGACAAAATCGAGCTGATAGCATCGGAAAACTTTGTATCCGAAGCAGTTATGGAGGCAATGGGCTCTCCGCTTACAAACAAATATGCTGAGGGCTACCCCGGAAAGAGATATTACGGCGGATGCGAATATGTTGATATAGCGGAAAACCTTGCAAGAGAACGTGCGTGCAAGCTTTTTGGCGCAGGCTTTGCAAATGTTCAGCCGCATTCGGGTGCACAGGCAAATATGGCGGTATTCTTCGCATTGCTTAACCCCGGTGACACTGTTTTGAGCATGAGCCTTGCACACGGCGGTCATTTGAGTCACGGAAGCCCTGTTAATATGTCGGGTAAATACTTTAATATTGTATCCTACGGCGTAACAGAGGACACAAATACAATAGATTATGATGAAGTAAGACGTATTGCTCTTGAATGTAAGCCTAAGCTTATTCTTGCAGGCGCAAGTGCATATCCGAGAATAATAGACTTTGCCAAGTTTAAGGAAATTGCCGACGAGGTAGGCGCATATCTTATGGTAGACATGGCGCATATTGCAGGACTTGTTGCCGCAGGTCTTCACCCGTCACCGATGCCGTATGCAGATGTTGTTACAACAACAACACATAAAACACTCCGCGGTCCGAGAGGCGGTCTTATCCTCACAAACAGCGAGGAGCTTTCAAAGGCATTTAACAAAGCCGTATTCCCCGGCATTCAGGGCGGTCCGCTCATGCACGTAATTGCGGCAAAGGCAGTATGTTTCAAAGAAGCGCTCAGCGATGACTTTAATGTATATCAAAACCAAGTAATTAAAAACGCAAAAGCGCTTGCAGGTTCGCTTCTTGATGAAGGCTTTAAGCTTGTTTCGGGCGGTACGGATAACCATCTCATGCTTCTTAACCTGACCGATATGGATATTACCGGTAAGGAAGCCGAGCACAGACTTGATGAGATTGGAATTACAGCTAACAAAAACGCTATTCCGTTTGATACAAAAAGTCCGTTTATCACAAGCGGTGTAAGAATGGGAAGCCCCGCAACGGCAAGCCGAGGATTCAAAGAAGATGATATGATTGAAGTCGGAAAAATCATAAAGCTCGCCGTATGTGACTTTGAAAACAGTAAGGAAGAAGCGGCAGAAAGAGTTCAGGCTCTTTGCAAAAAATATCCGTTGTACCTTTAATTTCACAAATTAAATAAATTGGGGATGTTAAAAACTCTGCAGCGCAGGAAAAGAAACAAAAAGCACATATCGCAGGTATTACAAATGTACGGCTTAGATTATGCGGAAAAATCAAAAAAACTTGATTTTTCATAAAATTCTTTCTTTTCTTGCTATCCCCTTGAAAGAACTAAGGCTGTTTAAGAAGTCAATTGACTTTTTTAAACAGCCTTATTTTTCGGTTTAAGTAAACAATATTAAATTTTCCGAATCAATTGCAGCATACGGTATTAAACCCCATTAATGCATCGAAATTATCTCATCACCGTCAAACGGATTATCTATTGTAATTCTGCCGACTTCGGTATCGCCTATACCGCTGTACAAGTCAACGAGTCCGTCCTCTCTAAGCACAATACCCGATGAAAAAGCACAGTCGATAAGATTTGGCTTTTTCGCCGGACCGTCGGGATAACAGCCGCGCGTACCTATAATTTTAAAGTTTGACACTTCAAAGCTTTCGGGATCAAAAATAAATGCTGTGTTCATGTATACCGATATTCCGTTATCGTCAAAGCACTGATGACCGATTACACCTATACGGCCGCTCTTTAACGGATAACATTGGTTGCATCCTCCCCACTCGCCGTCGCCGATAAGTCCGTCAATAACCTTTGCGTTTTCAACCAAATCCGAGTTAATATCATCAAGGCTGTTTGCAACAGCAAAGCCGATTACGGATTCTCTGCCGTACTTTTCCAAAACGTCGGCACCTCTCGGACGTGAGAAAACACCTATACGACCGCCGCTAAGCTGAACCAGACGTATATCCTTCATACAGTCCGGGCCTGTTGTAAAGTAGTACATATCGTTAATATCCGTACCTCTGTAAAAATATCCGTAATATGTTTCAACCTTACCGCCGCTGTAACGAACGTGTGTACCGCCCATAACAAGCTGATTGTCAATAAATGCGATATACGGGTCTTCCAATTGATATATCATACTTCCCGGAACAAGCTTCCATTTGTCTTTTCCGTCATTTTCAAATAAACGAACCCAGCTTCTTGCCCACTCGTCTCTTTTTTCGACTCTGCCGAAAATATACTGTTTTCCGTTCATAAAAAACGGTATTGAAGCGTTGTAAACGTCAAATCCTTCAACACCCGAAAAGCTAAGTTTTGCGCTTTCATATATTTTCTTTTCCGCTTCAAATTTTTCTTTTTTAGCTTTCAAATCCATCTTATGTATCTCCTTCATAATTTCATGCTGATACGCTCACCCGAAACCGTTTTAAAACGTAAAGCCTCGGTATGCGCCGTGGCAGCGGCAATTCACTGTCAAATTGCCGATTACATACAGTATAACATACTTGTCGGCGTATTGCAAGCATAATTTTAAATTTGTCGGTATTTTTTATCCGATATCCCCGAAAAAAGCACACCACCGCTATAAATGATGTGCTCTGCTTCTTTTCTGCGTTATCCGCGCGTCCGATATCAAACGGCCGGATTATTCGTGGTCGTGATTGCAGCAATCGCAATCATCGCCGCACTCGCTGTCACGCTTAACAAACTCGTTAAATGCTGCCTCAAGCTCTGCCTCACTCTCGATAGATACGAGTTCTGCATCGTCACCCTCGCCCTCAACTCTCATAATAAGAACCTCTTCGGCTGTATCAATTTCTTCAGCCTCGATAAGAGCGAAATACGTTACGCCGTCAAGCTCATATACATCGATTACGGCAAAATCAACCATATTGCCGTTTTCATCTTCCAATACAATTATGTTGTTATCTTCCATTATAAATAATTCCTTTCCTGTAATTGCTTTTGCAAATCTATTGTAACATAATGAAGTCACGTTTGTCAAGTGTTATTGATTATATTTTTATGATTTATGTACAAATACGGCTAAAACATTGACAACAGCGTATTTTTTTGTTATAATGTGATTATAAAATACAAAAGCTCGAGGTTAGTAAAATGTATAATCATCAAAGCAAAAAGAAAAAGGACAACAGTCTTGTAATTTTGTTTGCAATACTTGTTGCGGTTGTAGTCATATGTGCGTCCGCCGCGATAATTGTTATGCGGTTTACGGGTAATGAAAAAACTCTTTCAATACCGTCAACCCAGGCTCCGGTTATTCATACTATGCAGCCGTCACCGTCACCCGAGGCAACAAAATCGTCAACAAACGCACCGACCGAGCAGGCGAAGTCAAATTCGGCATTTAAAAGCATATCGGCATCAAGTACCCGCGAGGCGTATAACTCCATAACATATGACGCAAAAAATGTTATTGACGGAAAAGGCGAAACGGCATGGACTCCGGATCCCGAAAAATCGGGCAATCCGTGGATATGCCTAAAAGCCGATAAGAAACAAAAAATAAACGGTTTTTATATTCAAAACGGATATTTTAAATCAGAAAAGCTGTATTCCGAAAATATGAGAGCAAAAGATATAAAGGTGACGTGCGGCGATGAGGATTTTGAATTTACTCTCAATGATGCGGGCTTCGGAAAGCTTCAAAATGTAAAATTTCCACGCAGCGTGAATGATGACACAATAAAAATAACGGTTCTTTCGTGTTATGATGGTACAAAGTACAACGAGCTGAGCATAAGCGAAATTGAGCCGTATTAGGAGAAAAATCATGAAAAATAAACATATTTTAAAAATATCCGTGTGCGTGGCTTTGTCCGCATTGCTTGTCTTTCAGCTTATTACGCTTTTGGTAATCAGCGACAGAACGAGAATGATTAAAAGCGAAACCGCAATATATTCGGGAAAACTTGTATCAATAAGAAATGAAATCAATAATATTAAAAACGAAACCGCAAAATTAAAAGGGGCAGTTCAAAAAGTCAATTGACTTTTTGAACTGCCCTCTCTCATTTCGGGGAAACCGCAAATCAGGCTAATTCCCCGTTTTTTATTTAATCATCTTAACCGTTTTTACAATTGAAGTTACGCCTTCGAGTCTTGAAACTTCTTTGTTGCCGCTTATGATTCCGAGCGAATACAAAGCGGAAACAGCCTCTCTTGCATACGGAGCTATATTTTCAAGTGACGTATTGCCGCTTTCAAACACGTGTCCTTTAAACCCTGCGTATCTGTAAAGCATTGCCGCAAGCTGTTCGAGAGTAACAGACGCATCGGGAGCAAAGGTTTTGTCGCTTGTTCCGTTTACTATTTTGTTTTGGTTTGCCCATGCAACAGCGCTCTCATACCATGCGCCGCTTTGAACATCGTCAAACACTGTTCCCGATACCTCGGGCATACCCTCAACTCTGTAAAGAATTTGACAAACCATAGCTCTTGTCATTGCCAAATTCGGCTCAAAACCGTTTTCCGTACCGATTATATATTTGTTGTCATATGCGTATTGTACCTCATCGGTGCTGTCGTTTGAAATCCATTTAGCGTAAAGAGTAATATCAGAGGTTACCCTTTCGGAGAAATCGTACTTTTTCTCGAACTCTTCGTCAAGATACCAACCGCCGAATGTGTATCCGTTCTTTACAGGCTCTTTCGGCTCGCTGACGGATGTGCCCTTGCTTACCGAAACCTTACCTGAAACCGTTCCCGAGGATACGAATTTAACGGTATACTTGCCGCTTACACCCGAACCCGAGCCGCCGCCCGACCATTTTTCCGAACCGTATTCGCTCGTATAGTCGTCCGTGAAGAACCATGTTACATCACAGCTTTTTGAGATTTTTACATCACGGCAGCCGTTTTCCGAAACCTTTGTTCCAACCATGAACATCCAGCCGGAATTTGAGCCGTGATCAAACTCTGCATAGTCGCCGATTTTGCTTATATAGCCGTATGTTTTTTCGGTATAGCTTATGTTGTTATCCTTTAAAAGCCTGTCAAGGGCGTCAAAGACGGTTTGTCCGGGTATAAGAGTAACCGTACCCTTAGCCAAAGCCTTGTAGGAAGAAGAATTATTTTTGTATGTATAGCTGTTATCGCACTTATCATGAGTCATAACACGAATATTTACCGATACTTTGCTGCTTCCGCCGCCGGACGGATTGCTTACAAGCGACAGCTTAACGGTCTTGGGAGTATGCGAAAGTGCGTCCTCCTCTGTTACGGTAACTGTACCGTTTTTGTCGGAATATCCGCTTTTTGATGCGGTATAGCTGTATTCTCCGCACGGTAAGTCAAATGTGTTTGCAAAAACCGCTGTTTGATTTTCTATCGTAATATTTGCATCTGACGGAATAACGTCAAATGTAACCGGGCAATACTGCGCCCACGTTGCCGATACGGGATTGTTTTCGTTAGCCGAAAAATCGAAAAGTCTTAGTCCGTATTGCTTTGCAAGCTGCCATGCAACAAGTCCGCGAAAGCCCTGTTCGGTTGAGAACGAATTGCTTGTCGGCTCAAAACCGTCATGTGAAGATGCTACATAGTTCATTATATCTTTTACGTATTTTGTCTCCACCTCGTCCGAATACGGTAAAACAGCTGAAAATGCCGTAATTGCAAGACCTACGGACGCAGCGTTTTTAGAAAATGAATTTGTCTTAAGTGCCTCGGCAATAAGCGGAAGAGAATCGTCCACAACAGCCTTTACATCATCGTTTTTATCGTAGTACGGTGCGAGTGCGCAAATCATAGGGCAAGCCGCATCCGATCCGTACGACATATTCTGCCAATCGCTCTTGTTTTTAATCGCAAGGCTTATAAGGTCGGTTGTATCTATTCCACAGCCGTCCGCCGCAATTATAACGTACGGGAGAGTGTATATATTTGTTGCACCGCTGTCACCGCTTGCTATTAAATCACCCAGCTTTTTTGCTATATCTATTTTATTTCTCTGCGCCGTTGTAACATCGGACGGATTAAAGCCCAAAGCACGAAGTGCGATTATGGATTTTGCAAGCTCCGATGCATATGTTGTCTTTTCGGCATTAGCTATAAGCTTGTCGAGAAATTCGGTAATCTGCTTTTCTGAAAGCGATGTGTTGCCGAACTTTTTGTACGCCGACATATCAAGTGCAAACCACGCTGCATTTTGGTCGTTTGCAATACCCGATTTTGCGTATCTTTGCGCAATTGCATGGCATACGTCAAGGGCGGATATTTCGGCAGGTTCTGACGGAACCGGTTCAGAGGGGATTGGCTCTGACGGAATCGGTTCAGAGGGGATCGGCTCTGACGGAATCGGCTCTGACGGAATTGGTTCAGAGGGGATTGGTTCAGAGGGGATCGGTTCTGACGATGCCGGCTCGTCCTCTGCTTTGACGATTATCGAATTCATTATAACAGGGCTGTCGCTATCATCTGTTCCCACCGCTGTAATGTAATGAACGTCATAGTCGGGAAGTGTTATTTGCGCCTTTCCGTCATCATCGGTTACAACGCCGTCAATCGGTGTAAGACCGCCGTTTTCGTCAACCCATGCTAAGCCCGTACCGCAAAGTGCGGCAGCCGAAGCCTTAAAATCATCGGGAGTTTTGCACGTATAGCCGTACATTACCATTGCGCCCTTGGCGGTAATTTCAACGTTTTTTCCCGATACGCTTGTATCAAGCCATGTATATTTATCAGAATAATAGGACTCGTCCTGATAGATGAAGAAGTCAAGCTTATCTCCGTCTTTAACCTCTTGCGTTGATACGGTAGTACCGTTGTAGCCGCCGTATGTGCTTTCGGTTCCGTCATTCGGGTATCCGCCGTTTAGAAGAAAACCGTTTGAATACGTTTCAACGCCGAAAATCTTTGTAACTGACGTACCGCTTAAGCTTAAATATTCGTTCTTTGTGTCAGCTGTAAAGTCGCCGCCGAAAATAAGTTCATGCTCCTTTACAAGTACATCAAGTGCGGAAACGCCGCTTGATACCATATCGGTATAACCGTATTTTTCCGCTTCGGATGCGCTTACCTCAATTTGTTGAGGTGCTGTCATAAATGCGCCGTAAGACTGCGATGCGGCATATACAGTTACAGTGTCGTTGTCGGCAGCAAACGTTGTAATTTGAGATAGCAGCGTTGCAAGCGCAATGACAGATGACAGTAATTTTTTAGCCTTCATTTAAATCAAACTCCTTTTTAATATTAAAAAAAGCTGTCGCAAAGCCACCTAAAACAAGGGGCATTAACCACAGCAGATTTTTCCGTGAAATATGCAAATCGGCACACAAAACAAAGCACACACGGTGCGCCGAAACTGCCGCCGACATACGATATTCCGTAATATAAAGCGGCATCAAAGCAGGTCTTCTGACTCATACGGCTTTAAAGCAAACAGCTCCCGTCGTCATACCCTGCCTTCTCGGTTTCCCAATGACCGGCTCACGCCGACGGATATAACGCACTGCCGCACACACAGCGACTGTTAAACGTTCGGGATTTGCACCCGATTCCCTTTTCACCGACGGCACCTTAAAAAGCATACCGCCGACACTTTGTGCATAATATTCTCTTTTGATATTATTGTACCACATATTTACTCCATAATCAAGGTGTATTATTATTAGATTTTCGGTATCAATTTAAATTTTTATACAGCAATTTATATAAAAAATAAAAAAAATGATGAAATAAATATAAAAGTATGGTACAATATTTAAAAGGCGAATTCAAAGAGGTGTTTAATAATGCAAAAACGTGTTCTTGCAATACATGATATATCCTGCTTGGGCAGATGCTCACTTACGGTTGCACTGCCGATAATATCTGCCGCAGGCGTTGAGGTTGCTGTCATGCCGACAGCCGTTTTGTCAACGCATACGGGTGGATTTACGGGGTATACATTTCGTGACCTGACCGATGATATGCTGCCGATTACCGACCATTGGGAAAAGCTCGGCGAACAGTTTGACTGTATATTTTCCGGGTATCTCGGCTCATATAAACAGCTTGATATTATGCAGTCGATTACCGATAAATTTAAAACGAAAAATAATATATTAATCGTCGACCCGGTAATGGGTGACAACGGTGAGATATATTCAAATCTTGACAAAAGCTTTGCAAAGGGTTTTGCCGCACTTTGCGCACGTGCGGATATAATAACCCCAAACCTTACCGAAGCATCGCTTTTAACGGATATTGAATATAAAAGCGAAGGATATGACGAAAAATATATTAAAAATATTTTGGATAAGCTTGCGCTTACGGGTGCGAAAAGAATTATACTTACGGGGATTTCGTTCGGTGACGACAATATCGGCTGTGCCGTGTTCGATAACGGAAATATCGACTACATTTTTACCGACAAAACCGACGGTATGTTTCACGGCTCGGGTGATGTTTTTTCAAGTGCGCTCACAGGTGCAATTTTAAACGGCGCATCGCTGAAAAAAGCCGCACGTATATCCGCAGACTTTACCGCAGAAGCAATTAATCGAACTAAAATCTCAAAGCGTGACCCGATTTACGGAATTAACTTTGAAGAAGGGTTGTACGATTACTCGAAAAAAATCAAGAATTTGAGTACCGTTTGCGAGTAGTTTGTAACCAAAAGACATTAGATATGCGAGGATAAACTATCAACACAAAAAACATAAAAAAAACGCTCCGCAAAAGCGGAGCGCATTTTTTTATTATTATTTAAAGATTGTTGTATAATCAACTGATTTAACGTATTCTTTCTTTGCAGCACCTGTTGCATCTGTTTTGTAGAAAGGCATACTTGCATCAACAGTTATAACGTCCTCAACAGAAAATACATTTACTTTAAATTCGGGCTTTATATAATTTTTCATAATTCTTATATCCTCCCTTATTTAACTTGAAGGTTGCTGAATGACAATTCAACACCTACCGGTACTCCGCAAATGTTTAAACCGAATGACGTATCAGCAGCAATGCTTGTGCCGAAATCGAAATCATAGTTTACAGTCTTTGTACCATTGCTGATATCAAATGTAACGCCTGTTGCACTCTTGCCTTCAGGAACTGTTACAGCACCACCAACACCATAGTTGTAAACATCACCATAAGTGAACTTAGAAGCTGCTGCAGTATCAAACTCAGCTTTTACTTCCTCAACAGGAGGATCTACCTTCTTAGTATAATTCACCGATGCGGGATCTATAGTATAATCAGTATTTCCCAAGAAAGTTCCATCTTCATAAGCACCTGATCTAACTATAATTTCATCAACCGTAAACTTAACAGAATCTACAGATGATACATCATAATAAGCTACACACAAAATACCTTCGGAATAACCTTTAAAACCTGTTTCATCTGATGCGTTATATGCATATTGAACATTTCCGACCTTATTAGCAGCTTTACCAAATCCTAAACAACCATATTTCTTGGTTGTAAACTGTGATGCCGGAGCTAAATTAGCGTCATTCTTTATGCTAAACTGAATTGATCTTAACCCGTTTACAGTTACATTTTCTTCATCATATAAAATTGCTGAATTAAATCCTGTATATCCAACCTTTACTTCTACCTGACCTTTTTCCTCATTAAAATCAGCAGAAATATTGAATTTAATTGTATCAGCAGCATGAGCTACCGTGAACGCAGAAAGCATCGTAGCTACAATTGCCATACTCATAAATGCAGAAAGCATTTTACGAATTTTCATCTTGTTTTCCTCCTAAAATATTATTCTAATGACAAATTGCCAAGAACGAAGTCAACAATATCACTTGCGTCAAGAATATCGGGCTCTCCGCCACTCTTATTTACATCACCAAGGGATTTCTGTTCTTCGTCAAATTGTATATTGCCAAGAACGAAGTCAACAATATCACTTGCGTCAAGAATATCAGGATCTCCGCCACTTCTGTTTACGTCACCAAGCTTAAACTGACTCGGTGCTACAACTTGGAAATCAAACTTAGCAACACTTGCCATGTTCTCTCCGCCTATACGAACCTCATAGCCGGCAGGATCTATTTCACCTTTAAGACCCATATTCTCAAGAATTGCTGTAAATTTAGCTCCGAACTCTTCTTGATTAATGTAATAAATATCAGCAGCGCCTGAATCTGCACCGAACGTCTTCGGTACAACAACGACTGTCATCTGACCTGAAGTTGCCGTAACATCCCCCTCTGCGAGAGTTAAAGCAACTGTCTTTGTATCAGCGTTGTATGTAGCTTCTGTAGCAGCGAATGCTGTTGTTGACATAGCAATTGCAGCAATTGACATAGCAGCAATTAAAATTTTCTTTAGATTTTTCATTATTTTATATAAACTCCTTTCCGGTTTTTTTTTGAACGAAATTTGTAATCAAAATAAGCATGATAAAGATATTCCTCCAATTCGGGCAACTCGGTGGAATAACCCTGCTTACCAAATTACTTTTTTCATTCACCAACTTTATTATACAACAAAGCTTTGGAATTTTCAAGCTAATTTTTATCTTTAAACCTATTTTCAGCACTTCATACACTTTACAAATATGCGTTTTGTTGTATTTGCACAATAGACGTTTGATTTAGAAAAAAAACACCAACAAATTTGCAATCCCATGCATATTTTCAGCATATAAATCATATAATTCCATGACAAAAAAAACACCCGACACATTTAGTGCCGGGCATACATTCTCAGTTGTTGCACATACAGGTAACAATCACAATTATGATAAGTACCCATAAAATCATGTCTAAATCAAAGTTGCAGCCGCCGCATCCGCAGCTGTTGCTGTTATTGCATCCGCATCCTTCCATGATTAAGTGCCTCCTTTCATAGATTGTAGTATATACTATGAATTTAACGGATTTTTGAGCCTGTACAAAAAAAGGATGCGTTGATTTACTTTTATTTTTTCCATGTTTGCGGCGAGAGCAATATAAGCATCGGGAATATTTCGAGTCTGCCTATCAGCATATCGAGAGTCAGCACAAAAAGCGACAGCGGAGAGTACACGGAAAAGTTACACGTCGCTCCGACCTTTGCAAAGCCCGGGCCGATATTGTTAATTGTTGCCGCAACAGCGGTAAAGTTCGTTGTAAAATCGAGGTTATCTACGCTTATTATCAAAAGCGATACCGCATATATTACAAGATATGAAACCATAAACACGTTTACCGAACGCATTGTTTCATGTTCAAGCGGTCTGCCGTTAATGCGGATTTTATGCGTGCTTTTCGGATGTGCCGCAATCATTATTTCCTTTACAACGCTCTTTAAAAGTATAATTATTCTCGACACCTTTATGCCGCCGCCCGTACTTCCGGCACACGCGCCCATAAACATAAGCATAAGCAGAATTGTTTTTGAAAGCTCGGGCCATAGGTCAAAGTCGGTTGTTGAATATCCCGTTGTGGTTATAATCGAGCCGACCTGGAAAAAGCTGTGCCTTACCGTTTCGCCGAACGTTTGAAAATAGCCGCGGCAATTAAACGCAATCGTAAATGCGGATATTATTATTACGGACAAGTATACACGCAGCTCAAGAGAACTAAGCGCCGCCTTTACCTCTCGCCTTAACACAAGATAATAAAGTGAAAAATCCACGCCGAACATAATCATAAACACTGTTATTACCCACTGAACATACGGTGAATACTCGGCAATACCGGAGTTTAATATTGCAAAACCGCCGGTGCCTGCCGTTCCGACCGAAAGCGTTATAGCGTCAAAAAGCGGCAATTTGCCGATAAGCAAAAGAATTATTTCCAAAACCGTCATGGCAAAATATATACCGTAAAGGATTTTAGCCGTTGACCTTACTCTCGGTACAAGCTTACTCACGGACGGGCCGGGGCTTTCCGCCTTTAAAAGATACATATTGCTTCCGCCCGCAAGCGGTACAACCGCAACAAGGAACACAAGCACTCCCATACCGCCTATCCAATGCGTAAAGCTTCGCCAAAAAAGTACAGCCTTCGGCACTGCCTCAACATCGGTAAGTATCGACGCACCCGTCGTTGTAAATCCCGACGCCGTTTCAAATACGGCATGGATAAAGCTCGGTATTGTACCCGATATTATAAACGGCAGCGAGCCGAATATACTCATAACTATCCAACAAAGCGCAACTACGGCAAAGCCCTCACGGGAATAAATATTTTTATTCTTCGGACACATCGCCGCCGGTACGGCACCGACAATTGCACATATCGCCGCACATATCAAAAACACATACATACTGCTTGTATCTCCGTAGCATACCGCACACAAAAGCGGCAAAAGCATACAAACAGCTTCAAGCTCAAGCACACAGCCGAGGATATGCACTATAAATTTATAATTCATCTCTATCGCCTTTCTCAGCCGAGTATATCGGAAATATTATTAAGTCCGGTAACGGTTGTGATTACTATTACGGTATCGCCTGTTTGGATTGTATCCTGTCCTCTCGGAATGATTATTTTTCCGTTTCTGTTAATGCACGTGATTAGAATATTACTCTTAATATTCAGCTCCTGAAGCGGCTTATCGGTAATCTCCGAGCTTTCATGAATACGAAACTCCAAAGCCTCCGCCTTTCCGCCGAATATCATATGCATTGTTTCTATATTACTGCTTCCCATTGAATTATTCTTTGCACGCACAAAACGCACTATATACTCCGCCGTAATATTCTTAGGATAAATAACAGAGTCAAGATTTAAGCTGTCGATAACGTTATCATAAGCTATTCTGTTAACCTTTGTTATAACCTTGGCGTTTGTAATGCTCTTTGCGTACAGCGAAAGAAGAACATTTTCTTCATCTATATTTGTAAGCGAAACAAACGACTCGCATCTTTCAAGTCCTTCCTCAAGCAAAAGTCCCGTATCTGTTCCGTCACCGTTTATTATTGTCGCCTTGGGGAGAAGCTGACAAAGTCTTTCGCAGCGTTCGGGATTTTGCTCGATAATTTTAACGTCTATACCCGACTGCAAAAGCTGTGAGGCAAGATAATACGATGTAGAACCGCCGCCGACTATTATGGTATCCTTTACCTTATTCGTTTTTACACCTATCTTCTTAAAGAAATATGCCGCATTTTTAGGTGATGCAACAACGCTTAAAAGGTCGCCCTCCTTAACGGTAAAATCTCCGCTCGGAATAATTGCGTCGTCACATCTCTCCGCTCCGCACACAAGCACGTCACAGCTGAGTTTTTTACTCATATCCGATATTTTCATATCCGCAAGCGGCGAGCCCTGACGTATTCTGAATTTTAAAATCTCAACTCTGCCCTTTGCAAACGTATCAATTGCAATTGCTGTCGGGAACCTAAGCACTCTCGCAATCTCGGCAGCAGCGGTCTGTTCCGGGTTTATTATCATGGCAAGTCCCAAATCTTCCTTAAACAGATTCAGATCCTTGCTGTACTCCGGCTTTCTTACACGTGCAATTGTTTTACAGTTACCGCCCGTTTTCCTTGCGATAAGGCACACCAAAAGATTCAGCTCATCGGAACCCGTTACGGCAATGAGCAAATCGGCATCTTCAACGCCTGCCTCATGCAGTGTTGCGGTACTTGCTCCGCTTCCGACAACGCCCATTAAGTCATACTTGTTTGCTATATCCTGCACAACACGGTATCTCGTGTCTATTACCGTTATATCATGTTCTTTCTCAAGGCTCAGCTTTTCGGCAAGCTTCTCGCCTATTTTACCGCAGCCTACAATAATTATATTCATTTATATTCTCCGTTCCGCCGCTCTCGTCGGCTTTCATGGCAAATGTATTTTCTTGCTGTTTACACAAAAAAAGACAGACAAACCGATATATGCCTGTCTGTCGTTTTTTATTATTCCTGAACAGGAGCACCTACCGGGCAAGCCGACGCACATGAACCGCATTCAATGCACTGTGATTCGTCAATTACGTACTTTGAGTCTCCTTCGCTGATACATTCAACAGGACAAACACTTGCGCAAGCACCGCAGCTGATGCAATCATCTGTAATTTTATATGCCATTGGAATACACCTCCTTATTATTAAAGCAAAAAACCTTGCTTTTGTTCAATTATATCACAAATTTTTTCAGTCTTCAAGTATTTTTAAAATTTCTTCATCAATTTTTTCAATTTCATCATCATTATGTGCATTTTTTATAATTTTAATATCTTTGGACAAGTATTCTTGTATTGTTTGCTGACCTTGGTTGTCAAGTTTTACATGCACTTTTTGCTTTAGCACATTAACGTTTTCAACACGACCCCTGCCGCCCGGTGTTTCAACAACAGCGCCGCGCTTCGGCAAGCCCTTTAAAAGCTCCTCATATCCGTCCTGCTCGTACTTAAGACAGCACATAAGTCTGCCGCACGTGCCGGAAATTTTTGTGGGATTGAGCGACAAGCCCTGCTCCTTTGCCATTTTTATCGACACAGGCATAAACTCGCCCAAAAATTCCGAACAGCATACCCCTCTGCCGCAAACTCCGAGACTGCCCATTATCTTAGACTCGTCCCTTACGCCTATCTGCCTCAGCTCTATTCTCGTTTTAAAAACCGTTGCGAGGTCTTTTACAAGCTCTCTGAAATCTATTCTGCCGTCAGCGGTAAAGTAAAACAAAAGCTTACTTCCGTCAAACGTATATTCGGCGTCAACAAGATTCATTTTAAGACCGTGCTTTTTTATCTTTTCCTCACACTGCTTAAACGCATCCTTTGTTTTTTTATGATTTTCCTCATTTTTTCTGTCGTCCTCCGCCGTGGCAACACGCATTACGGACTTAAGCGGCTTATCAAACTCCTTCTCGGAAATCTTCTTTGAAATAACGACCTCTCCGTACTCGACTCCGCGAACGGTTTCCACAACAACATGGTCGCCAACCTTTATATCAAATCCCGACGGATTAAAATAATATATTTTACCGACAGGCTTAAACCTTATTCCTATAACATCCAACATAAAATGATTTTCCTTCCAAGTGATTATATCCCGGCATCAACATCACGGTTTATTGCAGAATTTATATCGCCGTCAACCGCATTCGTTCCGCTGTTGAGCTTTCTTACAAACGTTACTACGTTACTTTCCTCGGTAACCGGCTGTTTTGAAAACTTTATCTTATTATCCTGAAGCTGAACGGCATACTTAACTCCGTTGCCAAACATATCCCAAACAAATCTGTCCTCGTTTAAAACAATATCCTTACCCTTAAGCTTATTTGTTTCGTCACCGAGCAAAAATCCGTTTCTGTCCTTTATTTCAACATCAAGATATGTAACGTTATCCTCAGAAATACGTCCTTTTATTATCAAATCTATGCTATGCTCCTTACAATACCACTTATCAATAAATTTAATCGCATAGCCTATTTCCTCTATTCTCTCCGATACGTCCGAATAAGATCTCGGCAAAGAATTAAAAACCGCAAGCGCCTCTGTAAGCTTGCCGTTTTTTTCAAGCTCAAGTGCTTTTTTATATCCAACCTCGTTCTGAAGCTCTATTGAGTCCTTATACCCCTTTCCCTCAAGCGAAAGCAACCCGAAAAGGTTTATTGCCTCATCATACTCTCCTGCCGCATAATGCTCCTTTGCCGCTTGGTAATTTAACTCGTTTTCATACTCTTGAAGCTTATCCTCGGAATCACGATAGATTCCCATTTTATCCATAAGCTCGAACGCTTTTTCATAATCTCCCTTTTCGGCATACGAAACCGCCTCGTTATACTTTGCCGCAAGCTCATGCTGCTGGAATATAAAAAGTATGGCTGATACCGCTAAAACACAAAGAATACTTATTGTTAAACCGCGTTTCATTTTTTTCATTTACGACCAATCCTTTCAGCAACCGACAGCACAATCCGTATGTTCTGTGCCGACGCTATGCTAACACTATTCAAGCTTTCCCTCAAGGTCAAGAGATATTACATACTGTACCGTGCTTTCCGCAAGCTCCGTAAACTCCGCCATATCCATTACCGCATGCCTGCCGACAAAAATAACGCCTACGTCGTTTGCCTGCATGGTTTCGGCAAAGTCGGCAAGGATTTTACTCGTTGCGGATTTACCGTACAAATACTTTACGTCTTCTACCACTAT
Organism: uncultured Clostridia bacterium; assembly: GCA_934486495.1. Taxonomy (GTDB): domain Bacteria; phylum Bacillota; class Clostridia; order UBA1381; family UBA1381; genus RGIG9115. The sequence continues at coordinate 54,756 of CAKSPW010000001.1, read as the reverse complement.
ATATCTCTTTTGGGCAAGTTCATTCATTCCGTCAATGCTGAATGCCTGATTCATAATAAAATCGCTGTAATTTAAAATACTTGTGTCCTTCCTGTCGGCAAACAGCAAATCGATAAACAACTCACGAGCAACGCCCTCGGGGTCGTCAATAACAATTATTGGATGTGCCCCGTTTGTAAGCACATAGTCAAGTAGCTCATATGCTTTATCGCGTGAAAGCTGTAAATTATATGCCAACCCTATCTACCTCTTTTCTATTTTACCATACATTTTGAAGAATGTCAATATTTCATTTAAATATTACTTTCCCGTCCGATACGCCCTCGATTATCGCAAGCGACTCAACACGTATTCCTCTGTTTCTTATCAAAGCGCCGCCGTCCTGAAATCCCTTTTCAATCACAATCCCGCAGCCTGCAAGGTCTGCTCCCGACTGCTGTATAAGGTCGATAAGTCCGTTGAGCGCCTGTCCCTTTGCAAGAAAATCATCAATTACAAGGACACGGTCGTTCTCCGAAAGCAAACACTTTTCTACTATTATATCGTACTCCGTTCCCTTTGTATACGATACAACCTTTGACGTGAGCACTTCTCCGACAAGATTTTTCGATTTGGTTTTCTTTGCAAACACTACCGGCACATTATCAAAATATTGTGCGCATATCGCCGCAATACCTATACCCGACGATTCAATTGTGAGTATTTTTGTTATCCTTTCGCCGTCATACCGCCTTTTAAACTCCTTGCCAATCTCCTGCAAAAGAGCTATATCCATTTGGTGATTAAGAAAGCTTCCAACCTTTACAATGTCGCCTATTACCAAACCGTCACTTAAAATTCTGTCTTTGAGAAGCTGCATAATTTATCCCCCTTATCTTATCTGACCGTTTCCGTATACGATATACTTTATTGATGTGAGTGCGTCAAGCCCCATAGGACCGCGTGCGTGGATTTTTTGCGTGCTTATTCCTATTTCCGCACCAAAACCGAACTCAAAGCCGTCCGTAAACCGAGTGGACGCATTTACATAAACTGCTGCCGCATCCACCTCGCCGAGGAATTTTTGCGATTTCACGTAATCGTTTGTAACAATCGCCTCGGAATGACCGGTATTATATTTGTTGATATGCTCTATTGCCTCGTCGATTCCGTCAACCGTTTTAACGGCTATTATATAGTCATTATACTCCTCGTACCAATCGTCCTCGCTCGCCGCCTTTAGATTCGGGAATTTTTCTCTCGTTCTCTCGCACGCACGAATTTCCACTCCGTTTTCCTCAAGCGCATCCAAAAGCCCCTGCACGTCGGGATAATCACTGTCAACGAGCAGAGTTTCACACGCATTGCACACCGCCGGCCGAGATACCTTTGCGTTGACAAGTATATCTTTTGCCATTTTTATATCTGCACTTTTTTCAACATACACATGGCAATTGCCTGCCGCCGTTTCGATAACCGGTACGGTTGCGTTTTCAACAACGCTTTTTATAAGTCCCTTACCGCCGCGGGGAATTAACACGTCAACGTAATCGTTAAGACGCATAAGCTCCGTTGCCGTATCTCTCGATGTATCACGAACAATATTGAGCGCACCCTCCGGTATTCCTGCCTTATATGCCGCCTCCTGCATAATCGTCATTATTGCAATATTTGAGTTGATTGCCTCACTTCCGCCTCGAAGAATTACGCTGTTCGACGTTTTAAGACAAAGCGCCGCCGCATCAGCCGTTACATTCGGACGTGCTTCATAAATGATTGCAATTACGCCTATCGGAACACACTTTTCACCGATTACAAGCCCGTTCGGTCTTTTCCACATTTTTTTCACGTTTCCTATCGGATCGTCAAGCTCGGCAACCTTTCTCACTCCGTCGGCAATTGACGAAATTCTGTCTTTATCAAGGCGCAGTCTGTCCAGCATAGCTTTTGAAATACCTTTTTTCTCCGCCGCATCCATATCCGCCTTGTTCGCCTCGATTATCTCATCGGCACGTTCCTCAAGTGCGTCCGCAACAGCAAAAAGCGCCTTATCCTTAACCGTGCTTCCCTCAAGAAGATGTGCGGCCTTTTTTGCCGCAATTCCAATTTCAATTAAGCTTTCCAAATTACATATCCTCCATAGAGAAATTTTTAGAAACAAACAACGTTCCAACGCTTTCGCCGTTTAAAATCTTATAAAGGCTGTCGGGATTGTTTCCGTTCGTAATAACCATATTAATTCCTGCCGACGTTGCAATTTCCGCCGCATCGAGCTTTGTAATCATGCCGCCCGTACCTCGCTTTGAACCGACTCCTCCGGCAAGCGGTCTGACGCTTTGTATATCATAAACCGTATCTAAAAGCTTTGCGTCCCGTATTCTGTGCGGATCACTATCATATAAACCGTCAATGTCGGAAAAGATTATAAGCAAATCCGCGTCCACAAAATCGGCAACATACGCCGACAGCGTGTCATTATCTCCAACCTCTATCTCATCTACCGCAATGGTATCGTTTTCATTCACAATCGGAATAATTCCCATTTCCAAAAGCGCATTAAACGTGTTTTGCATATTTCTCTTTCTGCGGGGGATTGCAATATCCTCTTTCGTTAAAAGAATTTGCGCTACGGTGTTATTATACGATGAGAAAAACTTATCGTAAATATACATCAGCTCACACTGACCAACTGCCGCAATCGCCTGTCTGTACTTCGTCTCGGACGGCTTTTCCTTAAGTCCGAGCTTGCCTACCGCAACGCCCTGTGCTCCCGATGAAACAAGAATAATTTCCTTACCCGTATTATGAAGGTCCGACAATACCATGGAAAGCCTGTCCATAACCTTTAAATTAAGCTTTCCGTTTGAATATGTAAGCGTTGATGTGCCGACCTTTACGACAATCCTCTGCGCATTTTTTATTTCTTCAGATATACTCATCAATTTAATTCCTCATTTCACCGTATAATCAGCAAACTCTATTCCTTTTTCCGCCGCCGAAAAACGTTTTTATATTTTCCGCAACCTCGCTTACGCATCTGACTCTCGCCTCGTATGCGCCCCACGCCATATGCGGTGTGAGAATTGCTCTTTTACAGTCAAAAAGCGTATTGTACGGACTATCCTTTCCGAATGGTTCTTCCGTATAAACATCTACTCCGAGCCCCGACAGCGTACCGTCCTTAACAGCCTTTACAAGCGACGCCTCATCGCATACAGCACCACGTGACACATTTATAAGCACAGGTTTTCTCTCACAAAGGGAAAGCTCCCTCTTTCCGATCATTCCCCTCGTTTCATCAGTCAGCGGAACGTGAATTGATATAAAATCACTGTTACGCATAATATCGTCAACCGAAACTCCGCCGTGTGATCTGCTCGAATAACTTATACGACAGCCGAGCGCTTCCGCAGCCTTGCCTACTGCCTTGCCTATCGCTCCGTAGCCTATAATACCCCACGTTTTACCGTGCATTTCGCAGTAAACCGGTGACAGCATATTTTGAAGTCCGCTTCTTGTATAAGCGCCGCTTTTCGTATACTCATCATATTCGGGCAATCTAACCGCAAGCGAAAGCGCCATCGAAACGGTCAGCAAACAAACGCTGTCTGTCGAATAGCCGACAACGTTACAAACCGCAATACCGTTTTCTCTGCAATACTTAACGTCAACATTATCATATCCCGTTGCGGTTACGCATATAAGCTTAAGCTTCTGTGCCGCACTGAGCTCCTCACAGCCGAGCTTCATCTTATTCAGCACAACAACGTCGCAATCCTTTATTCTGTCCTTTATTTCGCTTTGACTTGTGTTTTCGTAAACATCGGTATCGCCTATTGTCGTTATTGCGTCAAGGCTTATATCTTCGCCGAGTGTTGATGAATCGAGAATTGTTATTTTCATGATTTAATCCTTTCATGAATAATGCCAAAAAGGCAAGGCGAAAAAATCACCCTGCCAATTTCGGCGTTGTTTTATTAAAATGCAAGCGTTCTTGCCAAATCAAGCATTTCTCTGGGAAGCTTTTTCTCCATTGCAAGAGCTTCTTCTATCGCAACATCGGCAATCTTACCGTCATGAACGCAGATAACTCTGTTACTCATACCGTTTAAAAGAAGTTCAACGGCTCTTGCGCCCATTTTACTTGCAACGACTCTGTCACGAACCGACGGACTTCCTCCGCGCTGTACGTGACCGAGAATTGTAGCTCTTGACTCAATACCCGTCTTTTGCTCAATCTCCTTTGCAAGATCGATAACTCCGCCGATACCCTCGGCAACAATTACGATACTGTGCTTTTTGCCTCTTGATTTACTCTCAAGTATGGGACGAAGTACATCATCGTCAAAATTCCACTCGTATTCCGGAACAAGAACAATGTCAGCACCGCAGGCTATTGCAGCATTTATTGCAATATATCCCGCATTTCTGCCCATAACCTCAACAACAGAACATCTGTCATGGCTCGCCGTTGTATCACGGATTTTATCTACTGCGTCAATAACAGTGTTAAGACATGTGTCGTAACCTACCGTGTATTCACTACAGCTTATATCATTATCAATCGTTCCGGGCATAGCTATTGTGGGAAGTCCCATCTCGCACAAATCCTTTGCACCTCTGAACGAACCGTCACCGCCTATAACCACAAGTCCATCAAGACCGAAAACCTTAGCTATATCGTATGCTTTTTTAACGCCTTCCTTTTCCTTAAACTCAGCACAGCGTGCAGTCTGAAGGAAAGTACCGCCTCTTTGAAGAATACCTGAAACGCTTCTCGGAGTCATTTCAATTAAATCTCCGTTAATAAGACCGTTATATCCTCTTCTTACACCCATAACCGTCAAGTCGTGGAAGCATCCGGTTCTTACAACCGCACGAACAGCGGCATTCATACCCGGAGCATCTCCTCCGCTTGTGAGTACTCCAATCTTTCTAACCTGTTTGTCCATTTATAATCATTTCCTTTCATCTTGATGTTAAATAGCACGACAGCCCCCAACTGTCTTATTTAATTCTCTCTTTAAATAATTGCATAATTAACACATCAAAACTATTTTCCCTCGTTTTCTATGATAATATCCTGCGCCGCCGCAACCTCTGTTTGCGGTACGAGAATTTCATAAAACGCGGTACTCTTATCTTCATCATTTGTTTTTTGCCGTGTAATAACAAGAATGCCGTTTTCATCGAGTAAAGCGGTTAAACGCTTCACCGAGTCATATCCCTTAACAAGATATATTACTACCCACATTTCTATCTCCTCATTTTTCTTCCGCATCGACCACGCCATGCTTGGTGTAAACCTTAGCCCTGCCGCGAATTTTCATTGCGGATGTCACCTCGGTAAATTGAGCGATATAAATTTCACCCTTGTCGAGCTTTTCCGTATGATGAAACTTTGTATCTCTGCCACGTGTAAGACCGATTATCGTAACGCCGTCTTCAAGAGCCTTTATTACAATATAATCACTCAACTCATTGTAATCTTCCATCAAAACACAACTCTCCTCTGCCAAAAACGCAATCGTATAATGCACAACTGCTTTTATCTACTATTTTATACTATTTGGAGAAAAAAATCAATAGTAAATAACAAAAAATTTTAATTTGTTTACATACTCATTTTGGTTATTTTCACTATTTTGCAACAACATTTTCCTCTCCGAACCTCTTTTTAAGCGCATCAACCGCTTCTTTGCACGGAATTACGCCGCATTCGGGCGGTGCGGAAAGATATTTTTTTCTGCTTATATCATAGATGAAAATCGGAACTCTTCCCCTCAGTTCATTTTCAATACCGCCAAGCTTTTTGACAACATCCTCATTCATCGACGAAACTCTTATATAAATCTTATTTATATCGTCTGCCGCAAGAGAATCAACAGCGCTCATATTATCACAAACAAGCTTTGCTCTCTCATCCGTGCGCACACTCGCCGAACCGTACACCGCAACCGCACTGCGGCAGCTTAAAACTTCTTTTATATTGCCGTATACCTTCGGATAGATTATAACCTCCACCGTGCCGCTTGTATCCTCAAGAGTGGCAATAGCCATTTTTGCGCCTCTTTTTGTCGTTTTCACACGCAAGTCGGATATCACTCCGCAAAGGCATATATTGTCGCCGTCTTTTATTTTGCCGTCCACCGCATGATATTCTCCGTTTTCATCACGCTCCGACGAGGATACAAGGTCATATACGCAAAATGGAGTTATCCTCTTAACACGCTCGGCATACTCATCCATAGGGTGTCCCGAAAAATACATTCCCGTAACCTCTTTTTCCATGCTGAGCAAGGTTTTTTTGTCAAATTCGGGTATATCGGGATATTCTATATCTGCATTCTCGCTTTCACTGTCCATATCAAAAACGGACATCTGACCTGCAATATTATAGCGCTTTGACGATTGCGCACCATCAAGCACCGCTTCGTAAACCTCCAAAAGCTGACTGCGCTTTACTCCCATAGAATCGAACGCACCGCACATTATAAGCGATTCAACCGCTCTTTTGTTAAGATACTCGCCTGCCATGCGCTCGGCAAAATCGGAAAAGCTTTTAAATTTTCCGCCGCGTTCGCGCTCCGCAACAACGCATTTTATCATCTGCTTACCGACATTTTTAACCGCCGGCAAACCGTATCTTATTGCACCGTCCGACACCTTGAAGCTGTCATCGCTCTCGTTTATATCCGGCGGAAGTCTGTCAATACCCATCTGTCGGCAATTTAAAATATACTTATTTATTTTGTCCTGATTTTCAAGACTCGAAATAAGCGACGCCATAAACTCGCACGGATAAAACGTCTTAAGATATGCCGTTCTGTACGCTACAAACGCATACGCCGCCGCGTGTGACTTATTAAACGCATATTTTGCAAAATCGCTCATTTCATCAAATATCGAATTTGCCGTCTTTTCATCAATTCCGCGTCTTATACAGCCGTCTATGACAACGTTTCCGTCCTCATCGTCCAAGCCGTATATAAAGTTTTGACGTTCAATCTCCATTTGCTCGGTTTTCTTCTTGCTTATAACACGGCGCATGGAGTCGGCTTTTCCGAGCGAATAGCCTGCAAGCTGCTTTACAATTTCAAGAACCTGCTCCTGATACACCATAAATCCGTACGTAACATTTAATATATTTTCCAAAAGCGGATGCTTATATGTTATATCCTCCGGATTTCTCTTGTTGTGAATATACCGGTGACGCTGATTCATCGGTCCCGGTCTGAAAATTGAAATTCCGGCAATTATATCCTCGAGCGAATCGGGGCGCAGCTCCTGCATAAACGCTTTCATTCCGTCGCTTTCAAGCTGGAAAACACCGTCGGTATTGCCAGAAGAAATAAGAGAGAATACATCTTCGCTGTTATAGTCTATCTTCGTCATGTCTATATCAATTCCGCGGGTTTTCTTTATAAGCTTTATCGTGTTTTCTATAACCGTCAGATTTCTCAATCCCAAAAAATCCATTTTAAGAAGCCCGAGCTCCTCTACGGTATCCTTTGTATACTGCGTAACAATTGCATCATCCTTGCCCTTGTATACGGGCATATAATTTACAATCGGCTCACCCGTTATAACAACGCCCGCCGCATGCTTTGAAGCGTGCCTCGGCAAGCCCTCAAGCTCTCTTGCAATAGTTATAAGCTCATGAACACGCTTGTCGCTGTTATAGAGGTTTTTTAAATCGTCGCTTTGAAGAGCCTCATCAAGCGTAATGTTAAAATCGTTCGGGATAAGCTTCGCAATAGCGTCAGCCTCCGAATGTCCGATTGCAAGCGCACGTGCACAGTCACGGGTAACAATCTTAGCCTTCAGCGTTCCGAACGTTATTATTTGAGATACCTGATTTTCGCCGTATCGGCTCACAACATAATCAAAAACCCTTTGCCTGCCCTCCGGCTCAAAATCTATATCAATATCGGGCATACTTACGCGTTCGGGATTTAAAAATCTCTCGAAAATAAGCCCGTATTTTATCGGGTCAATATCTGTAATTTCAAGACAATATGAAACTATACTTCCTGCCGCACTGCCACGTCCCGGCCCAACCATAATGCCGTTTTGCTTGGCAAAACGAATAAAATCCCACACTATAAGGAAGTAATCGACAAACCCCATGCTTTTTATAACCGAAAGCTCATAGTTAAGCCTGTCCCTGCAATCATCGTTTCCGTATCGGCGGTGAAGTCCGTCCACGCAAAGCTCCGTCAAGTATTCAAACGGCTCCTTGCCGTTCGGCGGCACAAACTCCGGAAGATGTCTGCTCGAAAAATCAAAATCAAATCGGCATCTGTCTGCAATTTTCACGGTGTTGTCTATCGCCTCGGGGACGTATGAAAAAAGATCCGTCATCTCCTGCGGCGATTTAACGTAAAACTCGTCCGTTTCAAACTTCAGTCTGTCCGAATCCTTCAGCGTGCTGTCGGTCTGAATACAAAGAAGCACGTCTTGATATTTTGCGTCCTCACGGCGCACATAATGTGTGTCGTTTGTAGCAACAAGCCCCACGCCGACCTCACGTGCTATCTTTATAAGCTGTGGTATGATTCTTTTCTGCTCGGCAATATTATGGTCTTGAAGCTCTATATAATAGTTTTCAGCACCAAAAAGCTCCGCATACCTAAGCGCTATCGCTTTTGCGCCGTCATAATCTCCGCCGACAAGAGCTTTCGGGATTTCACCGGCAAGACATGCCGAAAGCGCAATAAGCCCGTCCTTATGGTCTTTTAAAAGCTCAAAGTCAATCCTCGGCTTATAATAAAAGCCCTCGGTATATCCACAAGAAACAAGATAAATAAGATTTTTATATCCGACCTCGTTTTCTGCCAGAAGCACAAGATGATTTGATTTGTTTTGCGGCGACTTGTCAAATCTCGAACCGGACGCAATGTATACCTCACAGCCGATAATCGGATGTATTCCGTTTTTTTTCGCTTCCTTGTAAAAGTCTACCGCACCGAACATAACTCCGTGGTCGGTTATCGCAACGGATTTCATTCCGAGCTCCTTTACATGCCCGATTAAATCCTTTATCCTTGCCTCGCCGTCAAGCAGGCTGTATTCGGTGTGCGTGTGAAGATGAACAAAATCCGCCATTTTTCCTCTCCTTTCTTCCGGTTTTAATATGTCGATTGCTTTGTTTTTTGAATAATCTGCATATTGTGTTTGCTTTGGTTTTTAAACGGTCTGCAAATTGTGTTTGATTTATTTTTTTGAATGTTCTGCGCCTAATGCGAAATCTCGATTTTGATTTTGGATGCAGAACACGATTTCCGAAATGAAAACTTGTTTTCATCCTGCCCGACGGCGTACGTGTGTACGCCGAGCGGTGAGGAAAGCGTGTAATTCAAAAATTGTTTTTGTCTTGTTTTTTTGAATGGTCTGCGCCTAAAGCAAAATCGAGGATTTTATTCATGCGATGGTTTACTCCTGACTTCCCGATTGGAATACTAAGCATTTCCCCGAGTGCCGAAAGACTTTCATCCGGGTATTTTTCCCTAAGCTCCGCAAGCTCCTTAAGCCCGTCCGGAAGTGCCGAAAACATATTCTTTTCTCTCAAAAGCTTAATTGCCGCTCTCTGTCTTGACGATGCGGCGGCAAGCTTTTTTGCATTTGCGGTATCGCAGTTTACCTGTCTGTTGATACTGTTTCGCATTTCCTTTTCAACCTGAACCGAATAAAGAGTAAGCGCACCGCTGTCAGCACCCATAATACCGAGTATATCGGCTATGTACTCATAACCTTTTATATAAATAAGGTAATGATTTTTTCTGCTTGTCTGTTTTACCGGATAATTCATTTTCTGAAAAACCCTCATAAGTCTGCCTGCCGTTTTTTTATATTTCGTATCAAACTCCAGGTGGTATGCCTTTTCGGGGTCAAGCACACAGCCACCGCTTAAAAAAGCGCCTCTTATATACGAGGCGCGGCAGCAATCAAGTCCCAATATTTCGCTTTCAAATTCCTTTTCGCTCTGTTCGTCATCTATAAAAAGACATGAGCGCAGATTTTCAAGCACCGTCTCGTCCTCAATAAGTATTCTCTTTGACTTGTCGCCCGTAACGTCAGGTTCATATCCGATAACGTCTTTAAAATCATCGCAAATGCGCTTTGCAAGCATATCATGACCTGTCATAAGCTTAAGATGCTCCGGTGTAAAATCGCCCGAAAATCCGATTATTCCTGCCAATTCGCTTCTTCTGCAATAGGGGCAATCGGTTTGCGCAGCGCAAAGCTTCTTTTTTATATCCCATGAAAACGACATCTGACCTCACCTCCGTAATCCTTTTTCTTGTTGTGTAACGCGGCAAAACATATTGCCTCATTTATTCCTTTCCTATATCTCTGTACACGCAGTTTGCGTTATATCCGAGCGCCTGCAAATATTCGCCGAGAAGATTTGTCATAGTAACGCTTCTGTGCTTTCCGCCCGTACAGCCGATTGCGATTGTAAGCGAGGTTTTTCCCTCCTTGATATAAAGCGGAATTAAAAATCTCATCATATCCTTAAGCTTATCCATAAATGCCTTGCTTTCGTCAAACTGCATTACATAGTCACGAACAACCTTGTCGTTACCGGTTTTGCTTTTAAGCTCCTCGATATAAAACGGATTTGGGAAACAGCGAACATCAAACACAAGATCCGCATCGAGCGGCGCACCATATTTAAATCCGAACGCCATTACGTGAATATTAATATTTTCTCCGCTTTCGGAAGCATAAATTTCCTTTAATTTATCGTATAAATCACGAAGTTTTAAAACAGATGTATCAATTACAACATCTGCCGAGTCATGCAGTTCCTTAAGCATACCGCGTTCATACGAAATGCTCTCTACAAGACCGCCATCGAGGTTTAAAGGGTGATTTCTTCTCGTTTCCTTATATCTTTTAACAAGCGTTGCATTATTTGCGTCAAGGAAAAGGATTTCGCACCTGTGTCCCTCCTGCTTTATAAGCTTAACCTGCTCAACAAGCTGACGTATCATTTCACCGACACGTGCATCTATTACAAGCGCCACGTTTGCACTTTCTCCGCCTATCGACTTATACATTTCTATAAGACGAGGAATAAGCACCGGCGGCATATTATCTATACAGAAAAAACCTATATCCTCAAAAAACCTTATCGCCTGCGATTTTCCCGCACCCGACATACCTGTAACAACTATCAAATGCATAATGTACTACTTCCTTCCAAATTCGAAGCCGAGCGTTCTTACCTCAGGCTCAAGACGAACGCCGAATTTATCATAAACCGTATCAATAACCGTTTGAGCAAGATTTGTTATATCCTTACAGGTTGCACCGCCGACATTTATAATAAACCCTGCGTGCTTTTCGCTAACCTGCGCTCCGCCGACTCTTAAACCGCGAAGATTCGAATCCTGTATAAGCTTCCCGGCAAAATTCCCCTCCGGGCGTTTAAAAAAGCTGCCTGCACTCGGAAAATCAAGCGGCTGCTTATCACGCCGTCTTTTGGCATAGTCCTCCATTTCGCTGCGGATTTCACTTTCGGGTTTCGGCATACATTCAATGCTGCATGAAAGTATAACGGCATCTCTCCCGGTAAAATATGTTTTTCTGTACCCGAAATCAAGCTCGTCTATTTCCTTTGTAAATACTTCTCCGTTCTCCGAAAACGTCACTGTCTTAACAACATTTTTCATTTCTCCGCCGTATGCTCCGGCATTCATATAAAGCGCACCGCCGAGATTTCCGGGAATACCTGCCGCAAATTCAAGACCGCCGAGTCCGAGCTTTGCCGCATATGACGAAATTGCCGAAAGCCTTGCTCCGGCATCGGCAAAAACAGTATTTCCGCACGATGAAATTTCATTCATTCTTCCGCCGATATTTATTACAACACCTCGAAAACCCTCGTCAGCACAAAGAATGTTCGAGCCGTTTCCGATAACAGTGTAATTCAAGCCGTTATTTTTGCAAAAATCCAATATATCGGAAATATTATCCTTGTCCGCACTTATATAGCAGTCGCATGCACCGCCGACACGGAATGTGGTATGCGCACTCATAGGTTCGTCAAACAGCGCCCCGTCGAAGCGCTCCGATATACTTTTTTTCAAACCCTCATCAAACAATTGTTCCGTCCTCCGTTGCAAGATTTTTTTCCATCTCACGCATAAGTCTGTTATTAAGCTCAACCGCAGCATTGTAGCCCATCTTCTTTTGTCTGTTGTTCATGGCGGCAACCTCAACAATTACGGCAAGATTTCTGCCGAGCTTAACCGGGATTGTAATTGACGGAATATTTATACCCATTATATTCGTATACTCGTCAACCATACCGAGTCTGTCATACTGCTTTCCCTCAACCCACGGCTCAAGATGAATAATTAAATCTATGCTCTCGGTATTCTTAATAGCACCCATACCGAAAATTTCTTTTATATCAACTATTCCTATGCCTCGAAGCTCTACAAAGTGACGAATAACATCGGGAGATGTACCTACAAGCGTTTTTTCCGAAACCCTCTTTATTTCAACCGCGTCATCGGCAACAAGTCTGTGACCGCGCTTTACAAGCTCAATCGCCGTTTCACTCTTTCCCACGCCGCTTTCGCCCATAATCAAAATTCCCTCACCGTATACTTCGACAAGCACGCCGTGACGCGTACGTCTCGGAGCAATCTCAACGTTAAGATAACTTATAAGCGCACTCATAAACTCTGATGTTTCCATCTCTGTTCTGAGTACCGTTCTGTCATATTTCTCCGCCGCATCCAAAAGCTCGGGAAATGCTCTTATTCCACGAGTGATTATAACCGCGGGAAATTCATGCGAAAAGAACTTGTCCAGCATTAACGCTCTTTTCTCTCCGGTAAACTGTTCAAGATACGTACATTCGACCTTACCCAAAACCTGAATTCTTGCCGTATCGAAATAATCGAAAAACCCGACCATTTGAAGTCCGGGTCTGTTAAGGTCGGACGAGCAGATAAGTATTTTTTCAATATCGGATGATTCGTGAACTCTCTCGAGCTGAAATGCTTCTATGATTTTGCCGAGTGCTATTTTAAACTCACTGTTTGCCATATTCTCTGTTCCCTTCTTTTCGCAAGTATTTATTATAACCCTATTATATATTATACTATAAAATCAGAATTTTTCAAATAGATTTTTAAATAAAATTGTATAGAATTTTTTTCTTTTTTTAAAAATTATATGTGCAAATCAATGTTTTTTTAAACAAAATACTGAAAAATAATTTTTTTTTCGCAAAACCCTTGCTTTTTTCATCTTTTTATGTTACAATAATTTTTGTATTATATAAACTTTATCTTTGGAGGTGTAAGAAATGGCTAAATGTGATATTTGTGGAAAGGGCGTTACCTTCGGTATTAAGATGAGCCACTCCCACAGACGTTCAAATCGTGCATGGAAGCCCAATGTAAGAAAGGTTAAAGCAGTAGTTAACGGTTCTGTAAAATCTATAAATGTATGTACTCGCTGCCTGCGTTCGGGAAAAGTTGTTCGTGCCGTTTGATGATGTGTTTTAAAAGTACAGCTTGGCTATGAGTCAAGCTGTTTTTTCATAAAGGGGTGTAATACTGTTTGGAAAAGCTGATAATCAAGGGCGGCTGTAAGCTCAAAGGCGAGGTTGAAATAAGCGGTGCAAAAAATGCGGCTGTTGCTATAATTCCCGCATGCATACTGATAAATTCAAAGTGCCGACTTGAAAACCTTCCCAATATAGAAGATACTAAGCTCTACATTAAAATATTGAAACTCCTCGGCGCAGATATTCATTATATAGATAAAAACACCGTTGAAATAGACTGCACAAATATAAAAACATATATTCCGTCAAAGGAATTAACGAGGAGAATGCGCGGCTCAAGCTACCTTATGGGCGCTTTGCTTGGCCGTTTCGGAAAATTTGAAATGGAAATGCCGGGCGGCTGTGATTTCGGAACACGACCGATTGATCAGCATATAAAAGCATTTGCCGCTTTAGGTGCAAAAATCGAGTCACTGGGCAGCAGAATTACAGGCTCTGCGGAGCAGCTGTCAGCCTCGAATATATATATAGACGTTGTTTCCGTAGGTGCAACCATTAACGCAATTCTTGCCGCCGTAAAGGCGCACGGTACAACCGTAATTGAAAATGCCGCAAAAGAACCGCATATAGTCGACCTTGCAAACTTTCTGAACGCAATGGGCGCAAATATCCGCGGTGCCGGAACGGATACAATAAGAATAAAGGGTGTAAACGAGCTGCATGGCGGAACGTATACGATAATTCCCGACCAGATAGAAGCGGGAACATTTATGATTGCCGCAGCGGCAACAAAAGGCGATGTCACGATTAAAAACGTGATTCCGCGCCATCTTGAAACGATTACGGCAAAGCTTGTCGAATCGGGCGCTCAGGTTTTTGAATTTGAAGACAGCGTAAGGGTTTTTGTGCCCGAAAATACGCAATTTAAGAAAGTAAACTTTATTGCGCTTCCGTACCCCGGTTATCCGACCGATATGCAGCCTCAGCTTGTGACGTTTTTATCAACCGCAAGCGGTGTGAGCTCCGCACGCGAGGGTGTATGGGACGACAGATTCAGATACGTAAGCGAGCTTAAAAGAATGGGTGCAAACATTCGTGTTGAGGGTCAGCTCGCAATAATCGACGGTGTTGAAAAGCTGTACGGAACAACGGTTGTTGCCCATGATTTACGTGCCGGCGCGGCTATGATTATAGCAGGGCTTATGGCAGAGGGCACAACGGAAATATCCGATATTTATCATATAGACAGAGGATACGAAAACTTTGAGGAAAAATTTGTTCATCTCGGTGCCGACATAAAAAGAGTAACCGTGATAGAAGACTGTGAGGTTTGACGGTGGTACGTTTTGTTTCATTGATAAGCGGCTCCTCGGGAAACTCAAGTTTGATTTCCGATGGTGATACTACTATTTTAATAGACTGCGGTATGTCGGGTGCAATGCTGAAGCAAAAGCTGTCGGAGGTGCAAATCGCTCCGGAAGATATATCGGCAATTCTCGTAACGCATGAGCATTCCGACCATACAAAAGGCGTAGGCATAGCGTCAAGGCGATACGGACTTGACATTTACGCAAGCGCCGGCACGCTTATGAATATGCAGGTCGGAAAAATTGACGCACAATATATCCATACCGTTGAACCGAACAAAATGTTTTCCGTCGGTACAATTGATGTTATTCCGTTTGATATACCGCATGATGCGGCAGAACCATTCGGATATAACCTCTTTATAGACGGAAAAAAATACACAGTTGCAACGGATATAGGATACGTACCCGATACGCTTTATAAAAATCTTGACGGCAGCGATTACATAATCCTTGAATCAAATCACGATGAGCAAATGCTTAAAATCGGCTCATATCCGATGTATTTAAAAAAAAGAATACTCGGGAAATTCGGGCATATGTCAAACGATTTGACTGCGGAAACAGCGACTCGGCTCGCCTCAACGGGAACAAAGCACATTATGCTTGCTCATTTGAGTAATGAAAACAACACACCCGAAATTGCCGAAATAACAACAAAATCGGCTCTTTGCGGTGCAGGGTACGGGAATATAGATTTGTCTGTCGCCAGCAGATACGAAATAAGTACATTTAAAAATTAGCCCCCGGCAGGGGTACTCTCCCCCCGGGGAGAGTTTTTTGTTTTGCAACAAAACGGAAAGGTTACGCTTATGAATATTGATATTATAGCGGTGGGAAAGATTAAAGAAGCATTTTTCAGAAGTGCGATTGATGAATACTCAAAAAGAATGTCCGCATTTTCAAAGCTTACGATAACGGAAATCCCCGACGAAAAAATACCCGACAACGCATCCGAAAAGGAATGCGAAAAAATAAAGGAAACGGAAGGCAAAAAAATTTTGTCGAAAATAAAGCCGGGAACCGTTGCCGCACTGTGTATCGAGGGTAAGCTTCTATCGAGCGAGGATTTGGCGGAGTTTATGAAAAAAACAGCAAACACGTCAAGCAGAATAACATTTATAATAGGTGGCTCTCTCGGTCTTTCGGACGAGGTAAAAAACAGGGCGGATATAAAAATAAGTGTAGGAAGAATTACGCTGCCGCATCAGCTTATGCGTGTCGTTCTGCTCGAACAGATTTACAGAGGCTTTAAGATTAATTCCAATCAATCATACCACAAATAGAAAGGAAAAGCGAAATGGCAAAACCAAAATCAATGTACATATGCTCCGAATGCGGTTATCAGTCTCCGCGTCTTCTCGGCAAATGCCCGTCTTGCAACAAGTGGAACACACTGACGGAAACAATCATCTCGGACGCTCCGTCCGCGGCAGATACGCCGAAAAAAATCATATCATCCCAAAGTGCGCCAAAATCAATACGCGACGTTAAAATAGACAGCTATTTCCGCTATACAACAGGCATGAAAGAGCTTGACAGGGTTCTCGGCGGCGGTATAGTCCGCGGCTCGCTTATACTTGTCGGCGGCGACCCGGGCATAGGGAAATCGACAATACTTCTTCAAATCTGCGACTACACCTCAAAGGATAAACGTGTGCTTTACGTTTCGGGCGAGGAATCGGAGGGACAAATAAAAATCCGTGCCGAGCGTTTAGGGGTTGCGTCCGAAAACCTATATCTTGTTTCGGAAACAGATGTTGAAATAATAACGGAATATATAAGAAGCTTAAAGCCCGATATTGTAATTATCGACTCCATTCAAACCATGCACCACAGCCAGGTCGCATCGACTCCGGGCAGTGTACCGCAGGTCAGAGAGGCAACAAACGCATTTATGCATACGGCAAAGCAAAACAACATATCAATGTTTATTGTGGGTCACGTTACAAAGGACGGTTCTCTTGCCGGGCCGAGAGTTCTTGAGCATATGGTTGACTGCGTGCTGTACTTCGAGGGTGACAGGCAAATGACATTCAGAATCCTCAGGTGCGTAAAAAACCGTTTCGGCTCTACAAACGAAATAGGTGTATTTGAAATGAAGGGCAGCGGACTTTGCGAGGTTGAAAACCCATCTGCAATGCTGCTTGACGGAAGACAGGAAAACTCATCCGGCAGTGCGGTAGTATGTACAATGGAGGGAAGCCGCGGTGTGCTTGCCGAAATACAGGCGCTCGTTACGCCGACAGGCTTCGGAAACCCGAGAAGAATGTCATCGGGAATTGACATAAACAGGCTTATCCTTATGATTGCTGTACTTGAGAAAAGAGCGGGAATACGTCTTGGTAGCGCAGATGTATACATAAACGTCGCCGGCGGTCTCAGAATTGACGAAACGGCGGTTGATTTGGGAATTTGCGTATCAATAGCCTCCGCCTTTAAGGATGTGCCGCTTTCACCTGATATAGTATTTATAGGTGAGGTAGGACTCGGCGGAGAACTGCGTTCAGTATCACAGCTTGAAAAAAGGCTTATCGAAGCTTCAAAGCTTGGATTTACAAAAGCCGTTGTTCCCTCTTTTTCACTCAAAGGCGTAAAAATTCCGCAGGGAATGGATGTCCTGGGTGCAAAAACTCTCAAAGAAGCATTAAGGAGTATATAAAACCATGAACACACGTTGCAGTTTACTTACAAACAATCTTAAAGAAAACGAAGCGGTTTTAATTTCCGGAAAAGCAAGTATCTTTTATTATTCAGATTTTACATCGGAGGACGCTTATCTTTATATATCAAAAAAAGCAAAAGTAATTGTTACGGACTCAAGATATACCGTACAGGCACAAAACCAGGCAAAAGGCTATGAAGTTTTTATCGGCACGATTAAGGACTTTTTGGATAGCACCGAAGAAAACACAATCTATTTTGAAGAAAATTACATGACGGCAGGCGAATACAATCGTATTTGCAAGTATTTGGGGGAAAGAAATCTTGTATGCGGTCAAGAACTCATTCAAGCTCCGAGAATGGTCAAAAGCGAAGATGAAATAAGTAAAATCGCTGCCGCAGAAGCTCTCGGCGACAAAGCATTTGAGCATATTCTGTCATACATAAAGCCGGGTGTGAAGGAGTCGGAACTTGCGCTTGAAATGGAATTTTTCATGAGAAATCACGGTGCATCGTCACTTTCGTTTGAAACGATATGCGCATCGGGAATACGGGGCGCAATGCCGCACGGCACCGCATCAGACAAGCAAATAGAAAACGGAGATTTTGTAACCTTTGATTTCGGGTGCATCTTAAACGGCTACTGCTCGGATATGACAAGAACTGTTGCGGTAGGATATGTAAACAGAAAGCTTGAAGAAATATACAATATCGTCCTAAAAGCGCAGGCAACCGCAATAGAACAAATAAAAGCCGGCGAAGCTTGCAGCAGCATAGACGCTTTGGCAAGAAATATTATAAAAGAAGCGGGATTCGGCGAATATTTCGGTCACGGTCTCGGTCACAGCGTAGGACTTGAAATACATGAAAACCCAAACCTTTCACCAAGATCCCGTGATATTTTAAAAGAAAGAAATGTTGTGACGGTTGAGCCGGGTATATACATTCCCGATCTCGGAGGAGTTCGTATTGAAGACGTTGTTGCGGTAACAGAAAATGGCTGCATAAATCTTACACGCTCGCCAAAAGAGCTTATAGTTTTATAAATCGCATACCAAATTATGCAAATCACACAATTATAAGCGCTGTTTTTGTGTATATCGCTGTATATAAAAAAATATTTTTTTACCATGCAACCTTTTTGTCGTCTGAAAAGTATACATTATGAAGACCAAAAATTAACATGAAAGGATTGATATTTATGAAAAAACTACTATCGGCTCTCTTAGCGACTGCAATGATGCTTTCAGCACTTCCGGCATTTGCCGCAACGGACACAACCGAAATGCAAAATGCACTCATTAAAGTAAAAGACAGAGTTGATGTTCCCGAGGAGCTTACCGAATTTAAGAGCGGAACAACGAAAATGGCTGACGGAAACAGTCAATATATTTTCTCCTGGACAAATAAGGATCAGACCGAGAGCATGAATGTACAGTGTGATAATTACGGACGCATAACCAATTACGGCTATGATAAGGACGGAATGTATGACTATGGAAATAGCGGAAAGATTTCAGAAAAGACAAGAGAAGAATATTTTAAGTATGCAGAGGAATTTATGAAAAAGCTTGTACCTGAGCTTTTTGAATTTCCGAATAACACCCTAAAGGCAACAAACGCCGACAAAAGCGTTGTAAGATACGCTTCCTGCTCATTTAACTGGGAGCGCGAAAAGGACGGGATTGCAGTTCCGGAAGATACGGCATTTGCAAATGTCAAATATGACGGAAACAGATTTGTTGTAACGGATGCGTATATCAACTGGCAGTATGATACGGAATTTATCGAAAACTATGATAAGGTTCTCGAGGACCCGCAGAAAGCATATCTTGATAAGTTCCCTATCGAGCTTGTTTACACACCCGATTGGGACACTTATTATAAAATATCCTCTTTTGACAAAAAAGTAACACCGAAGCTTATCTACAGATTTAAAAACAATGATATGGGATATATTCTCTGCGAAAACGGCGAAATTGTAACACCGGCGGGAAACGCAGATATAATTCCTTATCTTGAAAAAGGCGGCGCTTCAGACAAAGCATCAGCAAAGGAGTCAGCATCCGGAGCCAATATGCTTACGGAGCAGGAGATTTCGGAGCTTGATAAAATATCGGGGCTTTACAGCGCAGAAGAAATTCTCAAAAACGCAGCTAAAACAGGCGCATTCAAGAACCTGCCGTCAGCCGACAAATTTTACAAAACTCTTATAAAAACAGAAAACGGATATTTCATGCGTATGCATTACTCGGAGGAGGACGCTTATATCTCACTTTCGGCAGACGCTGAAACAGGAAAGCTGGTAGGCTTTAATTACAACGAGTATTCTCATGATAGGACTCTTAAAAACGACCACACCGATAAGGAATATGACGCCGCCTCAAAGGCAGTTGACAAATTCCTTAATGAAAACTATAAGCAGGAGCTTTCCGAATATGTGCTCGAAAGCGAAACCAAAAGCTATGACTATTCAAGATCATACGTTCGTCTTGTAAACGGAATAAAATATACACAGGACACAATTTATGTTTCTTACAACATGAACGGCTATATTGACTCATTTTCACTGCGCAGAACTAAAGACACGTCAACCTTCCCCGACCCGTCCGGAGCAATAAGCGCCGAAGAAGCTGCAAAGGCAATGTTTGAATACGCACCGATAAGACAGCTTTATGTAAAATCAAACGAGGACAAAATGTTCAGACTCTGCTATGCACCAAGCAAGGATTACGCATTTGAGATTGACGCACTTACAGGAAAACCCGAAGACGACTCCCGCTTTAGTGACACATCATACGAATACGGCGATATATCCGGTCACTGGGCAGAGGGAGCAATAAAGGCGCTTTCGGAAGCCGGCATAGGCTTTGACAGCAGCAGCTTTAATCCCGACAGTGCAATTGCTCAAAAGGACTTGCTCAGACTTTTACAAGCAGCAATGAGCTACAGAATTGACGACATTGACGACCTTTACAAAGCCGCAATCAGAAACGGCTATATTTCGGAAAGCGAAAAAAATCCCGACGCGGCAGTTAAAAGAGAGGATGCGTTCGCAATTATGACAGCATACATGGGCTTTGGAAAAATCGCTTCAATGAACGATATATTCAAGGCAGGCTTTGAAGACAGCGAGTATATCTCTCCGAACAGAATTGGTGCTGTTTCAATTCTTCGCGGTTTCGGCATAGTTACCGGAAACGGCAGCAGTGTTCGTCCTCAGGACAGCATTACGCGCGCGGAAGCCGCATCGCTTATTTACAAAGCATTATCAACAGCTTATTAACTTCTATCCTTAATATCCATGAAAAGCCGCAGGAATTTTTCCTGCGGTTTTTCGCATCATAATAAACTGTTCATATTTTAGTCGACCTCAGTTTACATTTATTGTGCAAAACTATTATAATGCGTTTGTTTTTTTAATGCAAATATATACTAATACATAAAAATTATTTTTTTTAATAAAAATGCTTTTAAAAATTCGCTTGTCATGGTATAATAAGAGTACAATGATATTGTTATTTTTATAACTAATTCATATGTCATTACATATAGGAGGTACTAAGACTATGACTACAAATAAGACAGTTCTTTCATGGATTGATGAAATGGCTGCTATGTGTACTCCTGACAAGATTGTCTGGATCGACGGCAGCGATGAACAGAGAGATGCGCTTCGCGCAGAGGCAGTTGCCACAGGCGAAATGATAAAGCTCAACCAGGAAAAGCTTCCCGGATGCTATTATCACAGAACTGCAGAAAACGACGTTGCAAGAGTTGAAGACAGAACATTTATCTGCACACCCACAAAGGAAGAGGCAGGCCCGATTAACAATTGGATGGATCCGGCCGAAATGTATGCAAAGCTCAAGGCTCTTTACAAAGGCTCCATGAAGGGCAGAACAATGTATGTTATCCCTTATTCAATGGGTCCCATCGGCTCACCGTTTTCTAAAATCGGCATAGAGCTTTCAGACAGTATTTACGTTGTACTTAATATGCTTATCATGACAAGAGTCGGAAAAGCTGTTATAGATCAGCTCGGCGACAGCAGCGAATTCGTTAAATGTCTCCATGCTAAAAAAGATGTTAACCCCGATGACCGTTATATTGTTCAATTCCCGCAGGATTCAACAATTTGGTCAATCAACTCCGCTTACGGCGGAAACGTACTTCTCGGTAAGAAGTGTTTCGCACTCAGAATAGCATCATACCTCGGTAAAAACGAAGGCTGGATGGCTGAGCATATGCTTATCCTCGGCCTTGAAAATCCGCAGGGCGAAGTAAAATATATCTGTGCCGCATTCCCGTCAGCTTGCGGTAAGACAAACCTCGCTATGCTTATCCCTCCCAAGTATCTTAAGGAAAAGGGATATAAGGTATGGACTGTGGGCGATGATATTTCATGGCTCAGAATAGGCCCCGACGGCAGACTCTATGCTATCAACCCCGAGGCAGGCTTCTTCGGCGTTGCACCGGGTACAAGCGAAAAGACAAACTTCAATGCTCTTGCAGCTACAAAGAAAAATACAATCTTCACAAACGTTGCTCTTAACAACGCTGACAACACAGTATGGTGGGAAGGTCTTGATAAGAATCCGCCTGAGGATGCAACAGAGTGGAAGGGCGCAAAGGTTAACGGCAAGGAATACACAGCTGCCGGGAACAAGCTTGCTCATCCCAACTCAAGATTTACTGCTCCGGCTATTAACTGCCCCTGCATTTCAAAGGAATTTGAAAACCCCGCAGGCGTTCCGGTTGAAGCTATCGTATTCGGCGGAAGAAGAGCTAAATGCGCTCCGCTCGTATATCAGTCAAGAGATTGGACACACGGTACTTTCGTAGGTGCTACAATGGCATCAGAAACAACAGCAGCAGCAACAGGCGCTGTAGGTGTTGTAAGACGCGATCCTATGGCTATGAAGCCGTTTGTTGGCTACAACATGGCAGATTACTGGGGTCACTGGCTTGAAATGGGCAAGAAGCTCGGCGACAAAGCTCCGAAAATCTTCCACGTTAACTGGTTCAGACAGGATGATGAGGGTAACTTCATCTGGCCGGGATTCGGTGACAATATGCGTGTTCTTCTTTGGATTCTCGACCGTTGTGCCGGTAAGGTTGACGCTGTTGAAAGCCCGATCGGTTACTTGCCGAAGCCTGAGGACATCGACGTTACAGACCTTGACCTTGACAGCGATACACTTAAGAGTCTCTTGAGCGTTGACTCTGAGGTATGGCTCGAGGATGTTGCAAACATCAAGGAATATTTCGCACAGTTCGGCGACAGACTTCCTGCTGAAATGAAGCAGCAGCTTGAAAAACTCGAAGCAGGTCTTAACAAATAATTAACGACTTAAAATGGGCTGTTTAAAAAGTCAATCGACTTTTTAAACAGCCTTAACTTTTTTTCAAGGGGGATAGAAAAAAGCTTTGGAATCAACAAACTGAGCCAAAAACTTTAGTTTTGGGATACCCGAAGGCGAATGTGTATACACCAAGAGGCGGAGTTTGCTGATAGCAAGAAAAGAAAGAATTCTATAAAAAATCAAGTTTTTTTGATTTTCCGCTTAAACTAAAGCGAACTATGTAATACCTGCAATGTGTGTTTTTGTTTCTTTTCTTGCGCTGCGGAGTTTTTTAATATCCCCTTTTTGTATAATGTGCTCATGCCATTGTCACATTCGCCGTATTTGTTCATCAAACATACCGAAAACATGGTAAAAACGTTGAAAAAGAACAAAATATCCTTGACATAACACTCCATTTGGGATATAATTAAATAGGTTATCGTTTAATAGTGGGTGTATATGTGATTCTCACCCGAATGTGATTTATTGGAGGTATACTCGTTATGATTTCTGATTCGGACCGATTGTGTCTTGTAGTTGGATTAAAACAAGTTAAAAAGGCTCTTGCGGACAAGCAAGCCGTAAAGGTTTTTCTCGCAAGCGATTGCGATGACGAGCTTAAGAATACCGTTAAGGAACTTTGCACCGCTTCCGGAATTTCTCCGATTTATGTTGAAACGATGATAAAGCTCGGCAACGAATGCGGAATTGACGTTAAAGCGTCATGCGCGTGCGTTTGCGGTTAATTTTTAGGTTATTCCACATATTTTATGTGTAATAATATATAATAAAACGGGCGGCAAAAGCCAACCGAATAATCAAGAATAGGAGGTGTAATACGGTATGCCTACATTTAACCAATTAGTAAGAAAAGGCAGACAGACATCGGTAAAGAAGTCAACCGCTCCTGCGCTTCAGAAGAGTCTTAACTCTTTGCAGAAGAAGGTAACTGACAAGAGCTCGCCGCAGAAAAGAGGCGTTTGCACTGCTGTAAGAACGGCAACACCGAAGAAGCCTAACTCAGCTCTTCGTAAAATTGCCAGAGTTCGTCTCACCAACGGTATTGAGGTAACAGCCTACATTCCGGGTATCGGACATAATCTTCAGGAGCACAGCGTTGTTCTTATCAGAGGCGGAAGGGTACGTGACCTTCCGGGTACAAGATATCACATTATCCGTGGTACTCTCGATACTCAGGGCGTTGCAAACCGCTTGCAGTCAAGATCTAAATACGGTGCTAAGAAGCCGAAGGCAGCTAAGAAATAATGTCGCTTGAATTTTAGCGGCAGTATCACAAATGTGCATATCGGATTATACTGTTTATACATTCGCTAAGCACGAAACGGGGTCGCAAGGCGGCCTTGAGTACCTGTGATATTCATTAATATTTATGAAGGAGGGAAGTACTGTGCCAAGAAAAGGTTACATTGCGAAAAGAGAGGTTCTGCCCGATCCTATCTATAACAGCGTTGTTGTAACAAAGCTTATAAACAACATTATGCTTGACGGTAAAAAGGGTGTAGCTCAAAAGATTGTTTACGATGCATTCAATATAGTTGCCGAAAAAACAGGCAAGGAAGCTCTTGAAGCTTTCAATGAGGCTCTTGACAATATAATGCCGGTTCTTGAAGTTAAAGCAAGACGTGTCGGCGGTGCTACTTATCAGGTTCCTATGGAAGTAAGACCTGAAAGAAGACAAACACTCGGTCTTCGTTGGCTTACACGTTATTCACGTGAAAGAAACGAAAAGACTATGAAGGAAAGACTTGCAAACGAAATCTGCGACGCTCTTAACGGAACGGGCGGAGCTTGCAAGAAGCGTGAGGATACGCATAAGATGGCTGAGGCAAACAGAGCGTTTGCACACTATCGCTGGTAGTCGATTGTTTAAGGTTCTTACAAAGACTACATTATATATTACTCTTTTTGAAAGGAGGAACCAACTATGGCAAGAGCTTATTCGCTCGAGAATACAAGAAATATCGGTATAATGGCTCATATCGACGCCGGTAAAACCACTACTACCGAAAGAATATTGTTCTACACGGGTATTAACCACAAAATCGGTGAAACCCATGAAGGTGCTGCAACAATGGACTGGATGGCTCAGGAGCAGGAGCGTGGTATTACAATTACCTCCGCTGCAACAACTTGTTTCTGGCAGCCGCAGGCAGGTCCTTATAAGGGCATTAAGCACAGAATAAATATTATCGATACTCCGGGACACGTTGACTTCACGGTTGAGGTTCAGCGTTCGCTCAGAGTTCTTGACGGCTCTGTAACCGTTCTTTGCGCAAAAGGCGGAGTTGAACCTCAGTCGGAAACTGTTTGGAGACAGGCTAACGACTATATGGTTCCGCGTATGATATACGTTAATAAAATGGATATCATGGGCGCAGATTTTTACAGAGTTGTGGACATGGTTCATGAAAGACTTCATGCAAACGGTGTTCCCATTCAGCTTCCTATCGGAGCTGAGGAAACCTTTAAGGGAATTATCGACCTTATGACGATGAAGGCTGAGGTTTATTACGATGATCTCGGAAAAGACATCAGAATTGAGGAAATCCCTGATGATATGAAGGATAAGGCAGAGGAATACAGAGCTAAGATGATTGAAGCTATCTGCGAAACGGATGAGGAGCTCATGGAGAAATTCTTTGAGGATCCCGATTCTATTTCGGTAGAGGAGCTTAAAAAGGCTCTCAGAAAAGCTACAATAGCTAACGAAATCGTTCCTATGCTTTGCGGTACTTCATACAGAAATAAGGGTGTTCAGATGCTTTTGGACGCTGTTATTGAATATATGCCGGCACCGATTGACGTTCCTGACATCAAGGGCGTTAATCCGGACACTGACGAGGAGGAAACAAGACCTTCTTCAGACGATGCTCCGTTTGCCGCACTTGCATTTAAGATTGCAACCGACCCGTTTGTTGGTAAGATTTGCTTCTTCAGAGTTTACTCCGGTAAGGTTGAAGCCGGTTCATACGTTCTTAACTCCTGCAAGGGACACAAAGAAAGAATGGGTCGTCTTCTCCAAATGCACGCTAACGACAGAAAGGATATCGACGTATGCTACTCGGGAGATATAGCAGCTGCTGTTGGTCTTAAGAACACAACAACAGGTGAAACTCTCTGCGATGAAAAGCACCCGATTATTCTCGAGTCAATGGATTTCCCCGAACCGGTTATCCGCGTTGCTATTGAGCCTAAAACAAAGGCAGGACAGGAAAAAATGGCTGTTGCTCTTCAGAAGCTTGCTGAAGAAGATCCGACATTCAAGACTTATACAGACGAAGAAACAGGTCAAACGATTATTGCCGGTATGGGTGAGCTTCACTTGGAAATCATCGTTGACAGACTTCTCCGTGAGTTTAAGGTTGAGGCTGATGTCGGCGAACCTCAGGTTTCTTACAGAGAGGCAATCAGAAAAACTGTCAATATTGAAAATAAATATGCCCGTCAGTCAGGTGGTAAAGGTCAATACGGTCATGTATTCCTTAAGCTTGAACCTTTGGAAGAGGGCAAGGGCTACGAATTTGTAAACGCAATTGTCGGCGGTGCTATCCCGAAGGAATATATTCCTGCGGTTGATGCCGGTGTACAAGGCGCTATGCAAAGCGGTGTACTTGCAGGCTATAACGTTGTTGACGTTAAAGTTACTCTCTATGACGGTTCATATCATGAAGTCGACTCTTCTGAAATGGCATTTAAGATTGCCGCTTCAATGGCATTTAAAGAGGGTATGAAGAAGGCTGACCCTGTTATCAAGGAGCCTATCATGCTCGTTAACGTTATTATGCCTGATGAATACATGGGTGACGTTATGGGTGACCTTAACTCACGCCGTGGTCTTATCCAGAAGATGGAGGCAAGAACAGGTGCTCAGCAGATTACTGCTATGGTACCGCTTTCTGAAATGTTCGGATACGCTACACAGCTCCGTTCAATAACACAGGGCCGTGGTCAGTATTCAATGGAACCCTCACATTATTCAGAGGTTCCGAAGTCAATTCAGGAAAAAATTGTTGCAGAAAGAACAAAGGGTTAATGCCATTCTTTCGCATAATTTAAAAAAATACAACTTTTGGGCAAAAAAGACTTGATTTTTTGCCCGAAATGTTGTACAATAGTATAAAGAATAAAATTTAATTTTAAGGAGGACTTTCATAATGGCAAAAGCTAAATTTGAAAGAAACAAGCCCCATGTCAACATTGGTACAATCGGACACGTTGACCATGGTAAAACAACACTTACAGCTGCTATCACAAAGGTATTGGCTCTTAACGGCCAGGCTCAGTTCGAAGCTTACGACATGATCGATAAAGCTCCGGAAGAGAGAGAAAGAGGTATCACAATTTCAACAGCTCACGTTGAGTATGAGACAGATAACCGTCACTATGCTCACGTTGACTGCCCGGGACATGCTGACTATGTAAAGAACATGATCACAGGTGCTGCTCAGATGGACGGTGCTATCCTCGTTGTTTCTGCAGCTGACGGTCCGATGCCGCAGACAAGAGAGCACATTCTTCTTTCACGTCAGGTTGGCGTACCTTATATCGTAGTATTCCTTAACAAGGCTGACCAGGTTGACGACCCCGAACTTCTCGAGCTCGTTGAAATGGAAATCAGAGACCTTCTTAATGAGTATGAGTTCCCCGGTGACGATACTCCTATCGTTGTTGGTTCAGCTCTCCAGGTTCTCGAAAGCACATCAACAGATCCGAATGCTCCCGAGTACGAGTGCATCCACAAGCTTATGGACGCTGTTGACAGCTACATTCCTACTCCGGACAGAAAAGCAGACCTTCCGTTCCTTATGCCTATCGAGGATATCTTCTCAATCACAGGCCGTGGTACAGTTGCTACAGGTAGAGTTGAGAGAGGTCAGCTTAAGATTAACGAAGAAGTTGAAATCGTTGGTCTTACAGATGAAAGAAGAAAAGTTGTTGTTACAGGTATAGAAATGTTCAGAAAGCTTCTTGATTATGCAGAAGCAGGTGACAACATCGGTGCACTTCTCCGTGGTGTTCAGAGAACAGAAATCGAAAGAGGACAGGTTCTTGCAGCTCCCGGTTCAATTCATCCGCATACAAAGTTCACAGGTCATGTATACGTATTGACAAAGGATGAAGGCGGACGTCATACTCCTTTCTTCAACAACTACAGACCGCAGTTCTATTTCAGAACAACTGACGTTACAGGCGTTATTTCTCTCCCCGAGGGAACAGAAATGTGCATGCCTGGCGATAACGTTGACATGAAGGTTGAACTTATCACACCGATCGCTATCGAAGTTGGTCTTCGTTTCGCTATCCGTGAGGGTGGTAGAACAGTTGGTTCAGGTGTCGTATCTGCAATCGAAGAATAATTTTAAACAATCCGCAGTCAGCGGTACAGCTTAAAATTTGATAATTAAATCGGCATAGTCGGTATTCCCGATTATGCCGATTTTTTACGCTTTTTCTTATATGATTTTACTGCGGCAAAAATACCTTTTATAAACCGTTAAAAGCACAAACTATCCCGCTTCTTGTTTATTGTCGGATAATTACAGTTCCCGCATATGCTGAAATTCAGTAATACTGTTTTGTGAATAATATCAAATAGTTGCTCTAAAACAATCTCCACCGTCATACGCTCACACTCTGAAATTTAATCTCCTTTTATGGCTTTGAAAGCATTAGCTCTCTATAAATATTTTTCATTTATCCAAGCATTTGCCGTAAAAACCGAATATAATAATTCGTAATTAACAAAAAAATTCAATATGTATTGACACTTTGGCGCAAATGATGTATAATTATATATGATACTGTAAAGTCGCTTTTTGCGTCTTTGCTTGAGAGGAAGGAAAATTTGATGAAAAAATTAATGCTCGGAAACGAGGCTGTTGCCAGAGGCGCATATGAAGCAGGCGTCAGCGTTGTTTCCTCTTATCCGGGTACACCGAGTACCGAGATTACAGAAAACATAGTAAAATACAAGGATATGTACGTTGAATGGGCACCTAATGAAAAGGTTGCGGCAGAAACGGCTATCGGTGCATCGATTGCCGGTGCAAGAGCAATGTCATGCATGAAACACGTAGGCATGAACGTTATGGCAGACCCGATGTTCACAGTGTCATATACAGGCGTAAACGGCGGTCTTGTATTCTGTGTTGCGGATGACCCTGGAATGCACAGCTCACAAAACGAGCAGGATTCACGCCATTATGCAAAAGCGTCAAAGCTCTTAATGCTTGAACCGTCGGACAGTGTTGAATGTCGTGATTTTACAAAGCTTGCATACGAAATAAGCGAGGAATATGATGTTCCCGTAATTATCAGACTATCGACAAGAGTATCGCACTCGCAGTCGCTTGTTGAAGAAAAAGAGCCTATTGAAAAGGTTTTAAAACCATACGAAAAGAATATAGGAAAATATGTTATGATGCCCGGGAATGCTATCAAACGTCATGTTGACGTTGAAAACAGAACGCTTGCATTAACGGAATATGCGGAAAATGCCGCTATAAATACGATTGAAGATAACGGAGCAAAAATCGGTGTTATTACATCGGGTATATCGTATATGTACGCCAAAGAAGCTCTCGGCGACAGCGTTAATTACCTCAAGCTCGGCATGGTTTATCCGCTTCCTTCAAAGCTTATAAAGGACTTTGCAGACGGACTTGAAAAGGTTTATGTTATTGAAGAACTTGACCCGTTCTTTGAGGAGCATTGCCGTGCGATAGGCGTTGACGTAATAGGCAAGGATGCGTTTACAATGCTTGGAGAATATACACCTGCAATGATTAAAAAGGCTGTTCTCGGAATAGATCCTCCCGAGTGCGCCAAAATAGATGCAATTCCCGTTCGTCCTCCGGTTATGTGCGCAGGCTGTCCGCACCGCGGCGCATTTTACGTACTTTCAAAGCTTGGACTTACTGTCAGCGGCGATATAGGCTGTTACACACTCGGCGCTGTTGCTCCGCTCTCAAGTGTTGACACAACAATTTGTATGGGTGCAAGCGTTTCGGCAGCACACGGCATGGCAAAAGCAAGAGGTACGGAGTTTGCAAAGAAGCTTGTTTCCGTTATCGGAGACTCAACTTTTATGCATTCGGGAATTACGGGACTTGTTGATATTGTTTATAACAAGGGCATCAATACTGTTATTATCCTCGACAACTCAATTACAGGTATGACAGGTCATCAGGATAATCCGACAACCGGCTACACGATAAGAAAAGAGCCTACAATTCAGACAAATCTCATTGCGCTTTGCAAGGCTGTCGGAATCAAAAATGTCGTTGTTGCAGACCCGTTTGACGTTAAGAATTTTGAAAAGGTTGTTAAAGAGGAAACATCTCGTGAAGAACCATCGGTTATTATTTCTCAGCGTCCGTGCGCACTTCTCAAAACAGTTAAATATACAGGTCACTGCCGGATAAACAGTGAGAAGTGTAAAAAGTGTAAGCTTTGCATGAAGCTCGGCTGTCCTGCTATTTCTGTATGCGACGGCGAAGTTGTAATTGATAAAACTCAGTGCAACGGCTGCGGACTTTGCTTAAATGTTTGTCCGTTCGGCGCAATTGAAAAGGAGGACTGATTTAAATGAATATAATGATTGTTGGTGTCGGCGGTCAGGGAACGCTTTTAGCGAGCAGAATTCTCGGCTGTGTGGCAATAAATGAAGGTTATGACGTTAAAGTTTCCGAGGTTCACGGAATGAGCCAGCGTGGAGGCAGCGTTGTTACATATGTTAAATACGGTGAAAAGGTTTATTCGCCTATTATCGGGAAGGGTGAAGCCGACATAATTCTTGCATTTGAATTGCTTGAGGCTTACAGAGCGCTTCCTTATCTCAAAAAAGGCGGAAAAATGATTGTAAATACTCAGTCAATCAACCCTATGCCTGTTATAACGGGAGCCGCAAAATATCCTGAAAATCTTGAGGAAAAGCTTTCAAAGGCTTGCTCGCTCACCGCACTCGATGCGCTTGATATTGCGCAAAATGCAGGAAACATAAAGGCTGTAAACGTCGTTCTTATCGGTGTTCTTGCAAAATCAACAGATGTTTCTTATGAAAAATGGGTTGAGGCGCTTAAAGCTACCGTGCCTGAAAAGTTTATCGACCTTAACTTAAAGGCATTTGACATGGGATATAATCTCTAAAATACGTCCAAAATGATAATAAACGACCCCCAAGCGTCAGACTTAAAATCTGACTCTTGGGGGTCGGCTTATTTACAGAGTTTTGCCTCACCGATTCAATTCCGCAGAAATGACGGCTTCATCTTATTTCCGACAGGCTTCGTAAGCCTTTATAATCAAGATATATTTTCAGAATTCATATATATCTCCGCTTCCCATGGTGCGCTCCCATTTTCCTTCAAGAATCATAGGGCTGCCGCTTTCTACCGACTTTTGAACATCTATTATTCTCTGATTTGACGAGCCTCTGAACAGCAATGCTTCACTTTTAAGCTCTTCAATAAATTTCCCGTCAACAAGTACATCGACAGTCTCAAGCAAGCGCTTTGCGTCATCACCCTGCGCACCCGATATTAAATCCTCAAAAAGAAATCCACTGTATGCCCAAATTGTTTTATTAGGAAATTCCCTCTTAAAAATCAGAGCAAGCTCCGAAAGCACAGCGGCATTTTCTCTTTCAAACGGCTCGCCGCCGAGAAGAGAAAGCCCTTCGACATAATCGGGAGAAAGTGCCTTTAAAATTTCGTTTTGTGTCTTTTCTGTGTATTTCTCGCCATATGAAAAGTCCCATGCCTGACTGTTAAAACAATTTTTACAACGATGTCTGCAACCGCTCACAAACAGTGAAACACGGACCCCCGGTCCATCTGCTATATCATTTTTTTTGATTACCGCATAATTCAATTTTCTCTCGCCTTTCGTGCTGAATTTATATTTGAGGACTTGGGCATGAACATACATAGGCGGTTGCTTTAACCGCAACCGCCCCGACTAATCTTATAAATGAAGAACCCTCTCTTTTATTTCCTGTGTTCTTCCCTGATTCCAAAACTGTGTGCCGATATATCCGCAGGTACGTCTTGCAACGTTGAGCATATTCTGGTCACGGTTTCCGCAGTTTGGACATTCCCAAACAAGCTTTCCGTCGCCGTCCTCACGAATTTCTATCTCGCCGTCATAACCGCATACCTGACAAAAATCACTCTTTGTGTTAAGCTCGGCATACATAATATGGTCATAAATAAATCTCATTACCGAAAGTACAGCGTCAAGATTATTCTGCATATTCGGTACTTCTACATACGAAATTGCACCGCCCGGTGAAAGCGCCTGGAATTTCGATTCAAGCGCAAGCTTATCAAACGCGTCTATATCCTCGGTTACATGAACATGATAGCTGTTTGTAATGTAGTTTCTGTCCGTAACGCCCTTAACGATTCCGAAACGCTTTTGCAGACATTTTGCGAATTTATACGTTGTGCTCTCAAGCGGAGTTCCGTAAAGCGAATAGTCTATATTTTCAGCCGCTTTCCACTTAGCCGTATACTCGTTGAGTTTTTCCATAATTTCAAGGCCGAGAGCCTCACCTTCCGGCTCTGTAAGCTTTTTACCGATAAGACTGTAAACGCATTCCCAAAGTCCCGCATATCCGAGCGAAATTGTCGAATATCCGCCGTGGAGATACTTATCTATCTTCTCGCCCTTTTTAAGACGTGCAAGCGCACCGTACTGCCAAAGAATGGGAGCGGCATCTGAATACGTCCCCGTAAGTCTTTCATGACGACACTGTAACGCACGATGGCAAAGCTCCATACGTGAATCGAAAATCTCCCAAAACTTTTCCATATCCTTATCGGCTGAAAGTCCTATATCAACGAGATTTACGGTTACGACACCTTGATTAAATCTACCGTAGTATTTCGGATTACCGTCCTCGTCGATAAACGGTGTAAGGAAGCTCCTGCATCCCATACACGTATAGCAATGACCCTCGCCATTTTTGTCAATCTTCGACTTCAGCATAATTTTCTCCGAAATATAATCGGGAACCATTCTCTTAGCTGTACATTTTGCGGCAAGCTTTGTAAGATAGTAATACTTGCTGTCGGGTGTAATATTATCCTCCTCAAGCACGTAAATAAGCTTCGGAAATGCCGGTGTAATCCATACACCCTTTTCGTTTTTTACTCCCTTATAACGCTGTTTAAGAGTTTCCTCTATAATAAGCGCAAGGTCATGCTTCTCCTGCTCGGATTTTGCTTCTCCGAGATACATAAATACCGTTACAAACGGTGCTTGTCCGTTAGTTGTCATAAGCGTTACAACCTGATACTGAATCATCTGAACGCCGTTTTTAATCTCGTTTCTGAGACGTTTTTCGGTTATTTCGTCAATTTTTTTATCATCAGCCGGCTCGCCGATGAGCTTCATCTCCTCTATAACCTGACCTCTTATCTTCTTACGGCTTACGTCTACAAACGGTGCAAGATGTGTAAGGCTTATGCTCTGACCGCCGTACTGGCACGATGCAACCTGTGCAATAATCTGTGTTGAAATATTACATGCCGTTGAAAAGCTGTGCGGTTTTTCTATGAGTGTGCCGCTGATAACCGTTCCGTTTTGAAGCATATCCTCAAGATTTACAAGGTCGCAATTGTGCATATGCTGTGCAAAGTAATCCGCATCATGGAAATGAATAATGCCCTGCTCATGCGCCTCCACAATATCCGCCGGAAGCAAAACACGCTTTGTAATATCCTTGCTGACCTCGCCTGCCATATAGTCACGCTGAACGCTGTTCACAGTCGGATTTTTATTTGAGTTTTCCTGCTTTACCTCTTCGTTATTGCATTCAATAAGACTCAAAATCTGCTCATCAGTCGTATTTGACTTACGTACAAGCGCACGGTTGTATCTGTATGTAATGTATCTGCGCGCAACCTCAAACGCACGCTGATTCATTATCTGGTCCTCGACCATATCCTGTATTTCCTCAACGCTCAGTGATCTGTTGATATTTGCCGCCGCACTTTCAACATCCTCTGCAATTCTCTTAATTTGTATCGGTGTCATTCTCTCACTCGGTACAACAGAATCGTTTGCTCTCGAAACAGCTCCCACAATCTTTATCGGGTCGAATATTTCTTCTATTCCGCTTCTTTTAATTATTTTCATCTCGAACCCCTCCTGCGCAATATGCGCTGATCAAACAAAAGTAAACTGATAATATAAAGGCGATCTAAAATCCGAAATTATCGCCGGTGACGTATTTAATTATATCACAAAAAAAAAATTTGTCAATACCTAAATTACAACATATAGGTGTGTTTTTTAAATATTTCACTAAAAACACACTATATATAGGGGTATGCGCATTTTCTTGTAACATAAAAATAATGTTTTCTTAATATATTAAAAAGTACTTTTCCGTCAAATAAAAAAACACAAAAGCCTGCAACCGGATTACAAATTACAGGCTTTTATGATTGATTAAAAAACAGCATTATTATTTATTTTGAAAGCATTATTCTTACCGAGTTTAGTATGCAAATCAGTGCCACACCGGTATCTGCCGCAACGGCAAGCCACATATTTGAATAAATGCCGCTTATACCGAGTACCATTATAATTACTTTTACAAGAAGCGCAAACACAACGTTCTGTTTTGAGATTGCGACTGTTTTTCTGCCGAGAGAAATCGCATCCGCAGCCGAGGTTGCACTTGACTTCATAAGCACTATATCTGCCGCCTCCGCCGCTGCATCTGCGCCGCTGCTCATTGCCGCACCGACATCCGCCGCCGCAAGCACAGGTGCGTCGTTAATTCCGTCGCCGACAAACATCACACTTCCGTTTTCCCTTATTTTCCGCAAATGCTCAAGCTTTCCGTCAGGCAGCAGCCCGGCATAAAATCCGTCAAGCGACAAGCAGCTTGCTACGCTTTCGGCATTATCGGGTGAATCCCCCGTAAGCATATATACTCTTTTACCCATTTTATGGAGTCTGTCAACGGCAGATTTTGAATCGGGTTTTATCGTATCGGATATTACCGCACCGCCGATAAGCTCTCCGCCATATGAAATAAGCACGGTATATTTATCCTTTATACCGGAGGTATCAACACCGAAATGCTCCATTATGCGCTCTCCTCCGAGAAGAACCTCCGTACCGTCAATCTCACCGCATATTCCGAGACCTGCAAGCTCCCTTGTATTATCAGCCGTACCGTAAGCTATATCATGCTCTTTTGCATAACTTACAATGCTTTGTGCTATCGGATGAGTTGAGTATTTCTCGCAAGCTGCCATAAGAGAAATAATATCGTCCTCGCTTTTATCCGAAAACGTATGAACCTTGTTTACCGAAAAAGTTCCCGTTGTCAAAGTCCCTGTTTTATCAAAAACTACGTTTTTAACGTCTGCCGCCGCCTCCAAAACAACTCCGCCCTTGAGCAATATGCCGTTTTTCGACCCTGCGCCAATTCCGCAGAAAAACGCAAGCGGTACGCTCAAAACAAGCGCGCACGGGCAGCTGATTACAAGAAAAGTAAGTGCAGTATATATCCATTTTTCAAATCCACCGCCGAGAACAAACGGCATCACAATCGCAACAAATGCGGCAATTGACACAACAATCGGTGTATAAACCTTTGCAAAGCTTGTTATAAAGCTGTCTATTTTCGGTTTTGATGCGGCGGCATCCTCTACGAGTGAAAGGATTTTTGAAACCATTGACTCATCAAGTGCTTTGTCAACTTTTATTTTCAGCGTTCCCGACATATTTACACAGCCCGAAATAACGCTGTCGCCCGAATGAACGCCGACAGGCACGCTCTCACCCGTTACGCTTGATGTATCTACTTTGCTCTCACCCTCGACAATTGTTCCGTCAAGCGGTATTCTGTCGCCCGGTCTTACAATTATTGTTTCTCCGACTTTGCAAAGCTCTGCCGGTATTTCTCTGTCACCGTCGGAAAGCGTTACAGTTTCGGGACGCATATCAATCGCATTGCTTACAGCGCTTCTGCTTCTTTTGACCGCAATATGCTCCGCAAGCTCACCTATTCCGAAAAAGAGCATTACACCGACACCCTCGGCAAACTGACCAATAACAAACGCACCGATTGTGGCAATACTCATAAGAAAGTTTTCATCAAACACCGTACCCTTTAATATGTTTTTTCCAGCCGACATAAGTACGTCAAATCCAAGTATTAAATATGATATTATATAAAGCGCAAACGATACGGCGCCGATTTGTAATGTATGCTCGGCAATTTCGGCAAAAGCGAAAACAACCGCACCTATAATAAGCTTTTTTACATCTTTTTTAATATCGTCATCCTCATGCGAGTTTTCGTCGTCTATTCCGGCACCGCTGTCAACGCTGTCGCAAGCCGCATTAATTTCGTCGACAAGCTTTTCGGGATTTTCTGCCGTAATATACAGTTTTTTTGACGCAAACACAATTGATGCCGATTCGACACCCTCAAGCGCATTTATTTTTTCTTCCATCTTCGCCGCACAGCCGGCACAGTCAAGATTTTTTAAGTTATAAACCTTTGTTTTCATATAATTCACCGCCTACATTTTCATATATGAACACTTGCTCATATGTTCTGTTAATATAATATCATTATATAATCAAATTGTCAACACCGATTTTTTTATTTTATGCAATTTATCCATAAATAAATTAAAGATAAATAGTTTTTTGGTTGTATAATAATATTATCTTGCTAAATCTATAATAATATGCTATAATAAACTTAGGTGATTTAAATGAAAATAAAGGCAATAACGCTTTGCGCATTGTTTACGGCAATTGCGCTTACGGTATATATAATAGAAAATCAATTTCTTCCGCCGATACCGGTGCCGTGTGTTAAAATAGGAATTGCAAATATTGTAACGCTTATAACGCTCGTTCTTTGGGACTTTCGCCACAGTTTTTTAATTCTTGCCGCACGAATTGTGCTGTCATCGTTTTTTTGCGGCAACGGCATATCTTTTTTATACAGTGCCTGCGGCGGATTGTGCTGTTTAATCTCCATGGCGGCATTTTTAAGGTTTTCAAATAAAAGATTTATAATTGCCGCATCACAAATCGGAGCGGCGTCACATTCCGCCGGTCAGCTTATTTCGGCATCATTTGTACTTAAGAGCTTAAGCGTTTTCGCATATTTTCCGATTATGCTCGCTATCGGTGCGGTCACAAGCACGGTTATCGGATTTTGTGCGTCGGCTGTATGCAAAAACAGCTATATAAAAAAACTTTTCGGAGATGTAGTCTGATGCAAATGAAGAAAATAATAATTGTTATGATGATATTTCTTTTATGCTCGTGCGGTAGAAATCATGTAAGCGATGATTTTTTTGCAATGGATACTTATATGCAAATCATTTCTCTCGATACCGCCGAAAATTGCAGCGAGGTTAAAAAGCTTGTATTCGCCGAAGACAAAAAGCTTAGAAGGGATAACATTAATCTTAATGATGCTGAAATAATATCTATTGTAAAGAGAGCCTGCCGCATAAGCGAAAAAACCGACGGTGCGTTTGACATAACAGTTGCTCCGCTTTGCGATATATGGGGGTTCTGGGATAAAAATTTTCATGTACCGACGGAAAAAGAAACAGCAGAAGCCTTAAAAAAAACCGGATACGACAAAATTTTCCTTTCGGACGAGGGCGTAATTCTGCCCGACGGTTTTTCACTTGATTTCGGAGCGGTCGCAAAAGGGTATACAGGCGATTTGATACGAGATATGCTTACTGAAAAAGGCACAAAAAATGCTCTTATATCACTCGGCGGAAATGTTGTGGCACTCGGCACAAAAGACGGCAGAAATCCGTGGAGCATAGGCATAAAAAATCCGTTCGGTGACGGATATGCGGGGTACGTTGAGGTGACGGACAAGTCGGTTGTGACATCGGGTGGATATGAACGATTCTTTCAAAGCAACGGAATTAAGTATAGTCACATTATTAATCCTAAAACAGGAAAACCTGCCGACAGCGATATAGCATCGGTAACGGTTATTTCAAGCGACGGATTTTTGGCAGACGCACTGTCAACGGCATTTTATGTCCTCGGCAGTAAAAAATCAGAGTCTCTTATAACAAGTTCCGACTACACCATTGACGGCAGCGAATTTTCGGTTGTAATGATACTAAATGACAAAAGCATCAAAACGTTCGGAAATGTCACATACAAAAACGCATAAAATATTAACATATTGTTAAATGATAAGAAAAAGACTGTACAAATTAAGCTAAATGTGGTAAAATCTAATTAAAATCAAAATATGCGTTATGCATATAGGGAGGACAAAAATATGAAAGACTTAAAGAAAAAAATTGCAGTTATCTCAGCGGTTGCTATGCTCGCAGCAAGCTCAAGCGCAGTGTTTGCAGCAGATGAAACCGTAAAGAAGGACGCACAGACAACTACCGCTGTTGATACGGTTAAGGCTGATGAGGCTAAGACTGATGAAGCAAAGAAGGACGATGCTAAGGCTGACGAAGCAAAAAAGGATGATGCTAAGGCCGACGAAGCAAAAAAGGATGATGCTAAGGCTGACGAAGCAAAGAAAGACGAGGTTAAGGCTGACGAAACAAAGGCTGATGAAGAGAAAAAGGATGAAACAGCTAAAGAGGAAAAGCCCAATCTTACAACAGATCAGGTAGATCAGCTCATCACTGCTCTCGGCACGTTAAACGGAATTAAGGTTGTTTACAACGAAAAGGCTATCAACTTTGACGTTCCGCCCCAGATTATCAATGACAGAACAATGGTTCCGCTCCGTGCAATTTTTGAAGCAATCGGCGCAACAGTTAGCTGGGATGAAGCAACAAGAACAGTAACTGCCGAAAAAGGCGATGTAAAAATTTCTCTTACAATTGACGTTGCGGAAATTATAAAGAATGATCAGAAAATTGCTCTTGACGTTGCTCCTGTAATCGTAAGCGACAGAACTCTCGTTCCTGTTCGTGCAATTTGCGAAAGCTTTGGCAGCAAGGTTGATTTCGATGCTGAAAACCTTACAGTTATAATCGCTGACGAAGTAAAGGCTGACGAGACAAAGGCTGACGAAAAAAAGACCGACGAAACAAAGGCTGACGAAAAAAAGGCTGACGAAACAAAGGCTGACGAGACAAAGGCTGACGAAACAAAGGCTGACGAAAAAAAGGCTGACGAAAAAAAGGCTGACGAAAAAAAGGCTGACGAAAAAAAGGCTGACGAAACAAAAGCCGATGATACAAAGGCTTCCGAGAAATAATTATTAACACAAATGCCGCAGAAAATTCTGCGGCATTTTTTTATTGCTTACTTGCATCTATTTTCCCGTTATCAAGAAGATCTATAACCACTATCTTAATCACAGCACAAACCGGCACTCCGGCAATCATTCCCACGACTCCGAAAAGGTTGCCGAACACAAGCACCGATAAAAGCACCAAAAGCGGACTTATTCCGGTTGAAGAACTGAGTATTCGCGGCTGTATAAGATTACCGTCAATCTGACCAAGAACGAGCTGGAACAGCAAAATCCATATTGCCTTTACAGGTCCGAGGGTAATTGCGCTTATGATAAACACGATTACGGTTGAAATAATTGCTCCGAAAAACGGTATCATATTTCCTATCAAAACAAGAAGCCCCAAAAGAACGGCATACGGAACTTTAAATATCGACAGCGCCGTAGCGGTTATGGTTCCTATCAAAAGCGCATCGAGCAGCATACCGGAAATATATGAGTAGAAAATATCAATTATCTTTCTGCCGTACGTAATTGCAATGCTTATCGCTCTGCCTTTAAAAAATCGTTTTCTTATGGTGCGTAAAAAATCAAATATGTCTTCCTTTTCTATAATCAGATATACAGAAAATACAACGGCAAGAAAAACGGAAACAAACGAGTTTGCAACACCCGAAACAACGGATACCCATCTGTTCACATTTTCAAGATTTATCATTTGCAAAAGTTTTGTCTTAAATCCGTCCGCAACAAAGTATTTTGACAAAAACTCATTTTTACTTGCAAAATCGACAAAGATATTGTAGTATTTCGGAAGATTTGCGGCAAACTCGCGAATATTTCTGTACAGCCGAGGCGCTATAAACATAATCAAAATCCCGACAAATGCAGCAAGCGCAAGGTATACGCAAAGTATGCCTATCGCTTTTGCAAAACGTTTTGTTTTTTTATACTTTTTAAACTGATTTTCTATTTTCCCGACGGGCTTTGAAAGAAAAAACGCCATAACAAGTCCTGCAAGGAAAGGAGTCAAAATTCCGATACATTCGCCGATAACCGAAAAAATCTCACGGTAATTATCTATAATTTTATTGCAAAGAATAAGCACTATACCGCAAAGAACAAGGTCAAACCATTTATTCTCAAAAATCTTCATAACGAGCACCTTTCTAATCTCTTAAGATAAAATCAATTATGCCGTCTTTGTAAATAATATCGGGATGACCGTTAATAAGCGGTTTTGCATATTTTACAAACTCCTCACTGACGCCGAAACCGTCACCCGAGAGCATATTTTGAGGGACTTTTTTCTCCTTATTCGCTATGAGGGATACATCAAAAGATGTAATATGCGGCTTATAAATATCGCCGTCCTCTCTTACAATTCCGACCATTTTTCCGCATTCACCCGCAATTGCAAGCCTTACGCCCTCCTCGCCTTGAGCAAACGACTCGTCAATATCACATTTTGAAGCCGTTTCCGCATTACAACGCTGAAGCGTACTGAATTCAAGCGAGCGTGTTTTTATGCCCAGGCGTGTTGCAATTTCTATTTCTATATATTTTCCGACACCGCCAAGCGCTGCGTGCGCAAAGCCGTCACTTCTTGCCTGCGATTTTATCCCGGACATGATGTAATCTCCGTTTTTATCGCATATACCCTCGGAAACCGCAACTATTGTCGTTTGTTTCTTATCCTCTACTTTTGCAAGCTTTTCTATAAACTCATCCATATCAAACGGAACTTCGGGCAGACAAATTATATCAACGGGTGATATTAAGCTGTCATTTGCGAGCGCAGCTGCAGCAGTAAGCCAGCCGGCATTTCTGCCCATTATCTCCGTCACGATTACAGATTTCATATCATAAACCGATGTATCAAGCGCAAGCTGTCTTACAGAGTTTGCAATGTACTTTGCCGCACTTGCATATCCGGGTGTATGGTCTGTCATGACAAGGTCGTTATCAATCGTTTTCGGCACACCTATAACCGATATATCCTCTTTTTTCTCTTTGGCATGGCGGCTCAGCTTGTCAACTGTATCCATTGAGTCATTTCCGCCTATATAAATAAATGCACCTATATTATGTTTTTTAAATATTTCAAATATCTCATCGTAAACATCGCCGTCATCGGGAAGTTTTTTTCGGCATGAGCCGAGATAAGAGGACGGAGTTTGCTTCAAAAGTCTTACATTATCGGGGTTTTCAAACTTTTTCATTGATGCAAAATTTTCCTTCAAAACTCCCTCTATACCGTTTACACTGCCAAGCACCTCGTTAAATTCACCGCTTTTTACAGCATAGCTTACCGCTCCCGCAAGGCTTGCGTTAATAGCGGCAGTTGGTCCTCCTGATTGTGCAACAAGAATATTTTTTTTCATTTTCTTCTCCTTTTTAAATTTCATCCATTTCGTACATCATCATAGAAAGCACGGCTTCACCCGCAGTTTCTGTTCTCAGTATTCTCTTTCCGAGTGTAATTGTTTTTATGCCGACAGCCTTAAGTTTTTCTGTTTCTGTCGGGTCAAATCCACCCTCGGGTCCTATAATAAAAGCGGCCGTTTTCACTTTTCTTCCGGAAATTACTGATTTTAATGTGTTTGTTTCTTCACATTCATAAGGTGCAAAGGACAGCTCGTATTCTGAAAGATGCTTTACCGCCTCATCAAAAGTTATCGGATTTGTAATCTCGGGTATAATCCCTCGTCCCGATTGCTTTGCGGCAGACTCGCAAATCTTTTGCCAGCGCACCGTTTTTTTCTCATCACCCTTGCCCCATTTCATGACGCATCTCGACATTTTAACGGGAACAATTTTTGATATTCCAAGCTCCGTTGTTTTCTGAATAATATACTCCATTTTCGGCGATTTCGGAAGTGCCTGAAAAAGAGTTACAAATGTTTTCGGCTCGGATACCGATTTTGAAGACGTGACTATATCGCATATAATTGCACCGTCACCGACATCGGATATTTTCGCCTCATAATCGTTTCCGCACGTATCGCATACGGTAAGCATATCGCCGCAATTCATACGCAAAACTCTCATAATATGCCCGACATCATCGGTATCAATCGTTATTTTTCCGTCAACGACCTTGTCGGGACTTACAAAAAATCTCGGCATATTAATCCTCCTCGTTTATCTTGTCGGATGCGCAAAGAAGCTTTTTTATCTCTTTTTCCGACGGGTACAGTACAGCGGTACACGGTCTGTCAAGCCGACGCATTTTAAGTCTTTGCAAAATACCGTCGGCAATATATGCTCCGTCATGACTCCAGCCGCCCGAACCGAATACAAGATATGGCTTATTTTTTACTCTTCTCGTATCAAGATAGGACAGAAAATCCCAAACAGGCTTCGGAAGATTTCCGTTTTCGGTATTTGTACCGAGATAAACTACTGCCGCATCGTTTGCCGCATCTGCCGCCGCTGACGTATTGCACTCGGAGAGGTTAAACAGCTCTGCATTCAAAAGGTGATTTTTAAGCTCTTTTGCAAGCTTTTCGGTAAAACCATAATGCGAATAATACGCTATCACGCTTTTTTCGCCGCATTTCTTTTGGCACAAGGTAAATACATCGCTCAGTCTTTGCTGACTTATTTCTCCGCCGGACGTGTATATTTTTTGTGGATTTATTGCATTTATCACGTCTGTTGCCGATAAAGCGTACTCATACATTCCGCCGAACTTACTGCCAAATTCGTCATCACACCATGACAAAAAATCACCCGTAAAAAGCACGCCGCACGACGCATACGTCATGATAGTATCAGGCCATGTTAAATTCGGAGTTATGTAGAATGACAGACTTACACCGCCAAGGTCCACACTTCTTTTATGCTTGCAAACACAGCCGCAAAATTCTACGTTTAAAAGCTCCTCCAAAAACTTCTGTCCTGCCGCCGACGAGTAAATTAAAACATTCGGTTTGATTCTTATAAGCTTTATAAGGCACTCTCTCATTGACGGGTCAACATGATTTATTATTACAATATCCGCATTTATTATTTTTTCGTCAAATTCTGTCGGCAAATCGATAAGTGCTGTTTTTTCACTGCCGCCGACCAGATACGACTTGCCTATTTTTTCTATATGCA
The DNA here is from genome assembly GCA_934486495.1 of uncultured Clostridia bacterium. Taxonomy (GTDB): domain Bacteria; phylum Bacillota; class Clostridia; order UBA1381; family UBA1381; genus RGIG9115. The sequence goes on along the minus strand of CAKSPW010000001.1, from coordinate 11,511 downwards.
CCTAATTTCACCTCATTGATTTTTTACTCGGCATGTAAAGCAGACCCAATCCTTTTCTCTGCGACGGTTTATTATTTCAAAGCCGTTTTTTTCTATTGCCGCCGAAACTTCATCGGCCCTGTCTTCAATAATGCCTGACGTTATGAAAATACCGTCGTCGGATATAATCTCCCTCGCATACGGTGCAAGTGAAATTATAACGTCCGCCACAATATTTGCGCACACAAGATTATACTTTCTGTCGGCAATCTCATTTGTCAGCCGCTCATCTGTAAGAACATTTCCCGTAAGCACACGGTATGCTGATTTATCAACATCGTTTCTTTGCGCATTGGCGTATGCTATGTCATGCGCATTGCTGTCTATGTCAACCGCCGTTGCGTGCTTTGCGCCGAGCATAAGCGATACGACCGATAATATTCCGCTGCCGCAGCCCAAGTCTGCCACAACACTGTCCCCATCCGCATATTTTTCTATTTCCTCAAGGCAAAGTCTTGTGGTATAATGTGAGCCTGTACCGAACGTCATGCCGGGATTTATTTTAAACACAACTCTGTTTTCGGGATTTTCGCAAGCTTCCCATTCGGGACAAATAAGCAGCTTTTCGCCAACATTCATCGGATGAAAATACTTTTTCCAATTGTTTGCCCAATCTTCCTCATTTAAGGTATCCGTTTCGATTTCAAGCCTGCCGTAAAGTCCCTCGCTGTCGTATTCCTTAAGCTGCGCAATTGACGCCTTGAGAGAGAGAAGCGTTTCAATACCGTCTGCGGTATCGCTTATGTAAACAATTATTCTCGTTTCGCCCTTTTTTTCCTCTATAAGCTCCTCATCGACATAGTCCCAATACTGTTTGTTATTTTCAAGAAAGTCGGTAAAATCATTAAAATCCTCTATTTCAACACCCATTATACCAAGTGCATATACTCTGCCGCATACGCTTTCTATTCCCTCGGAGGATGTATAAATCGAAACCTTCAGCCACTGCATATATTTAATTCAATCCTTTCGCCAACAGTTTTATTTAAACGCAAATCAAGGCTGCCGCCAAGCCAAAATACCACTCGGCAGCAGCCGTAAATTTTATTCAAGATAATCTTTAAGCTTTTTGCTTCTTGATGGATGTCGCAGCTTACGAAGTGCCTTTGCCTCAATCTGTCTTATTCTTTCACGAGTTACGTTAAACTCGCCGCCGACTTCCTCTAAAGTTCTCTGTCGTCCGTCCGCCAAACCGAAACGCAGTCTTAAAACCTTTTCCTCTCTCGGTGTGAGCGTTTTAAGTATTTCACCCAAATGCGCCTTTAAAAGTTCAAAGCTTGCCGCTTCGGACGGTGAAAGCGCTTCATGGTCTTCTATAAAATCGCCGAGATGACTGTCCTCTTCCTCGCCTATCGGTGTTTCAAGAGAAACAGGCTCTTGAGAAATCTTTGATATTTCACGAACCTTATCAAGCGGCATTTTAAGCTCCTCCGCAAGCTCCTCGGGAGTCGGTTCACGTCCGAGCTCCTGCACAAGCTGACGGGAAACTCTTACAAGCTTGTTAATTGTTTCAACCATATGAACGGGTATTCTTATCGTTCTTGCCTGATCGGCAATTGCACGGGTAATAGCCTGTCTAATCCACCACGTTGCATAGGTACTGAATTTATAGCCTTTGGTATAATCGAATTTATCAACGGCCTTTATAAGTCCGAGGTTACCCTCTTGAATCAAATCAAGAAACTGCATACCTCTGCCGACATACCTTTTTGCGATACTTACAACAAGTCGGAGATTCGACTCTGCAAGCTTTTTCTTTGCCGTTTCATCGCCGTCCTTCATTCTCTTTGCAAGCTCAAGTTCCTCCTCGGAGCTTAAAAGTCCAACCTTGCCTATCTCCTTAAGATACATCTTTACATGGTCGTCAATATTTACTCCCTCGGGAATGGACAAGTCCTCAAGCTCCTCTTTTGTGACCTCAAGCTCCTCTTTTTCCATTTCCTTTATTTTTTTCTCTATTGTTTCGGAAACGACCTCTATTTCTTCTTTGTCAAGAATATCATAAATCTTCTCGAGTTTTTCCGGAGAAAGTGACATTTCCTCAAACGCACTGTTTATTTCGTCAAAGGTTAAAAAGCCCATCTTTCTGCCGCGATCGACAAGATCCTTAACAATTTGTTTCATATCTGCCATAAATAATTCAAATCCTTTCCGTTATTCCCATGAAAGCTTAATTTCCTGTATCTTTCTTTGCTCGGTCAAAAGCTCACCAAGCCGTTTACTGTCGCCGGCACACTCGCCGATCTGGCGTTTGTTTTTATCAAGCAAAACCTTTACAACCATTTGACGAACGGCATTTTTCTTATCCGCGCACTCTGCAAGAACGTAAAATACCGCCGAAGCAATATTCATTTGTGTCTCATTGTCGGAAAATTCATTCATTATTCCCGCCGCATCCGGTTCAGTACCGTTTTGCCTGCATTTATATATATAATCCGCAAGTGTTCTGAGCGTATCATCGGAATAATCCTCCGGCTTAATATACTCGCTCACTGCGCGGTAAACGTGGTTATCTCTTGAAATGAGATTTAAAAGCTCTATTTCCGTTTTATTATCCTCGGTTTTAATAAGCGTTGCCGAGTTCTTTGGCGAAATACTCCTTTTCACGCCGCTGCGCTGTTCCTTCTTCGGCGATGCATACTTTCTGTACTCCGCATAAATCGCTTCTTTTCCTATGCCCGTTGTTTCGGACAGATTATTTATGTACGCGTCGACCTCTATCGGATCGTTCACTCCCGACAATATACCTGCCGCCTCGGAAACATAGCGGATTTTTCCGTCAGTTTCGTTTATATTATAATTGACTCTTGCCGTTGCAAGCTTAAACTCCGTTGACGGAATTGCCTCGGAAAGCGCTTTTTTAAATAAAGCCGCACCGTTTGCCTTTATAAACTCATCCGGGTCCTTTGCCCCCTTCATCTTAACAACTCTCGTCCGTCCGCCGACAGATGAGAAAATATCTATCGCACGCATTACGGCCTTTCTTCCCGCCTCGTCCATATCGTAGCAAATAAGCACCTCGGATGCATATCTGCACATTATTTTAGCCTGATTTTCCGTAAGAGCCGTACCAAGCGTTGCAACAACGTTTTCAATTCCAGCCTGATATACGCTGATTACGTCCATATATCCCTCGCACAAAATGAGCTGTTTTGTATCCGCCTTTTTCGCAAGGTTTAAAGAAAAAAGATTTTTACCCTTATCAAACGCCGCCGTTTCGCCGGAGTTAAGATATTTCGGCGGCTTGAATTCCGCATTTTTGTCTTCTGAAATAATTCTTCCGCCAAAGCCTATAATATTTCCTCTTACATCTATTATGGGGAACATGAGCCTGTCACGGAACTTATCGTAAATTTTCCCGTCACGCTCTGCCGCAAGCGAAGCTTCAACCGCATCCTGCTCGGTGTACCCGGCATTTTTCAGAACGTTAAGCAAATCATCATAGCTTTTTTTTGCATATCCCAAGCCGTAGGTTTTAACGGTTTTAACCGACAGTCTTCTATCCGATATGTAATCTCTCGCCGCAGCACCTGTATTTTCGTCCGTTAAGTTCCCGTAAAAATGCCTTGCCGCAAGCTTGTTCATTTCATATATTTTTTGACGTTTTCGGTGAAGCTCGTCATCGTATGAATTATTATCCTCCGGAATAACTATCCCGGCATTGTCGGCAAGAAGCTTCAGTGCATCCGTAAAATCAAGATTTTCACTGCGCATTACAAACTGCACCAAATTTCCGCCGGCACCGCAGCCGAAACAATGAAACAGCTGCTTGTCCGCACTGACATGAAAAGACGGTGATTTTTCGTTATGGAACGGGCAAAGTCCCATATAATCTCTGCCGTGCTTTTTAAGCGTTACATAGCGTGAAACGTAATCAATAATATCATTCGCAGCAAAAATATCCGCTATAAGCTCCTCTGAATATCTCGGCAAAGCATAATCACCCCCTGTATTGTTTCCCGATAACACAATATTTATTCACTCTTTTTATTTACCCTCTTTTTTCATTTTGTAACACGATTTTATCATTTTTAATTATTATCTACATTTTCGCTCACTTTTTTTAAAAATTTATGTTCACATTTATACTATACGCCGTCAAATATAAAATCACCTTTAAATTTTGCTCCGAGTACCGAGCCAAACCTTAAAATGACTTTTGTCACTGAAAAAGGGGCTGTTTAAAAAGTCAATCGACTTTTTAAACAGCCTTAATTTTTTCAAGGGGATAACAAGAATTCTCTTTTATTATAATGTAAATTCAAACAATCTCGCCGACATTTGCTCTTTAAGCTCAACCGTAAGACGTCCGCCGACAAAGTGATACCTTGTTTGAAGTTTTTCGGGATAGATAAGCTTTACCGAGGATTTTTCTCCGGTATATGACGACAGGTCAAACATTTCCGTACTGTTCGCAGAATTTATTCTCCATACGGCAAGCATAATTTTTTTATCGGTTTTTAGGCCGTAGCAGAAAAATCCCTGCTTTTCCATATTAATCGTTCCGCACGGATATATCGGGTATGCTTCTTTTATAAAGTCCCTGTTTTTCTTATAAAGTTCAACACCGTCGGCAATAAGATTAAAATTCTTCTCGTCCGCATACTCTATATGCCCCGAAAGATACATTACACCGAACATCGAATTAATCATATTAAACGACGTTTCCTCACCGTTTTTGTATTTGCTTATACATTCCCCGTTAAAATATTCATCGTAGCTTTCGCTGAGATTATCATATTTAAGCGGATAAGGGTATGACCAAATACCGCATTTTTCAGGCGCCGAATATGCCTGTGTACCGGAAACGATTGACGGATTGTTATAATACATTTCCTGATCGCTTGTGCTGAACATTTGGAAATGCTTCATTGTTTCGCCGTCAGCCCTCATAGCGCCGCTGCCGCAGTTTTCGATAATCAAATCGGGATATTTTTCGCAGACCTCGTCTATAAAGCCGTTAAACGCCTCCGAACATTCACGCAGCTTTTCGCTTCCGCCGTCATAACCTATGCCCGAGGTTTGATTATAATCATTTTTTATAAATCGTACTCCCTTTGAGTAGAGCATATCGAATATCTTCATAAATCGGCTTCTGACTTCGCTTTGTGTAAAGTCCGCAAGGTATCTGCCACCGCCGCCGGCAAAATATCCGCATTTTTTAAGCAGACAATCTTTATTATCAGCAAAAAAATCCGAGTTTTCCGTTATGCTGTCAATTTCAAGCCACACACCCGGCTGCATCCCCTTTGAAGATATGTATTTTATCATTTCATCAAAGCCGCCGTCAAATCTCGCATTCTCCGGCTGCCAATCCCCGAGCTTTTCCTCGTCGGTCATGTCACGATACCACCCGGCATCCATGCAAAAAACTTCACAACCGGCTTTTGCCGCAGCATCGACAATCGGTTTGAGAGTTTTCGAAAGAGTTTTTGTCCAAATACAATTCATATAGTCATTAAACACTACCGGAATTGTATCAAACTTTCTTTCTTTTCTCATTCTTTTGCATTTGATAAGCGCTGCCGCCGCTTCCTCAAATCCGCCGTTCGTGCAACCGTATATACACTCCGACGACGTGTATTCCTCATCGGATAAAAGCGTTTTGCACCAGCCGTCATTATTGCAAAACGCACTGTTAATTTCCGCATACAGCGTGTTGTTATTGTCTGTTCCTATTTCCATGTACCAATTCCATGCACATTCGGCCTCAAAGAACCATGTCTTTCCAAGCTCCTTATCTTCAAGAAATAATACCGGATAATAAACAGCTGTACTCTGATTTCCGACAGAACGCAAAACAAAAGCATTTGCACACACATGGTTTGACGAATAATACAATCCTGCCTCGCTAAGCGTCAAGTGACGCCACTGCGCCTCGCCCTGCCATGCACTGTGACAATAATGTATAACAAACCGCCTGTCATCATGCCAGGGAATAATTCCTCCCTCGCCTATTTCATCAACAAAAGCCGAGCTTACCTGTTTTAAGCATACTTCGCCGTGAGAAATGTTTTTAACCGTGATGCTTTGGCATACAGCGTCTGCGTATTTTAACGCATTTTTCTTTACTTTAAATTTTTCGGATAAAAACACACCATTTTCTTTTTCCTCAAATTTTACGGTTTTATGTCCGGAGGTTACCCAACCGCTTGAATTGTCACCGTATTCCCTTACGATAAAATTGTCATTGTTCATATTTAATATACCCCTTTCTTTTGCTTATAAAGCATATTTACATCACCATGCGAAATTCCGATAAATTTACGCGGATAGAGTATATCACACTTTTCTTAAAAAGTCAATACGATTTCTTTATATTTTAAAAAACGGCATATTGCAAATGCAACATACCGATTTTTAGGTTATCACTGCTTGTCTGCCGGCGAATAACCGAAATTATTTATGATTTTTTATCGCAAAACGGCGTTTCCGAAAAAACGTATGCTCCGTCATATGCTTTCTCAAAAGTAAGCACAATCCTGCTGCCGTCCTGCTTTGTGACAACTGTCATACATCCGTGAGCGGTCGGTTGTATCTGCGAGTATGCCGCTCCGCTGTAATGACTTTCCACATATCTTGCAACAGCCTCATGCTCGCTTGAATATGCAAGTCTGTTTACAACTCCGCTCTTTTTCAAATATCCCCAGCAAAGCGCCGCACCTGCCGCAGCTGCAACTATAAGCTTTTTCTTATTCTTCGAGTTCATCACAATCACCTCTTTAAAAGTAAAATCAATCGCCAATACCGTGATATTCGTTGTATACCTCACGTTTTGGGACTTGTCTGTCCGTTGCGGCAAGCTTTACGGCATCCTTAGGTGCATTTCCCTTTTCCACATAATAATCCACGTGTTCCGTCACGCTCATATCCTGCCAAAATGCCTTTTTTTCGCCCTGCTCCGCACCGTTTATTACAATAACATACTCGCCGCGCGGCTTCTCCGTTTCGTAATATTCCACCGCTTCGGCAAGCGTTGTGCGCTTTACCTCCTCGTGCAGCTTTGTAAGCTCTCGAACAAGCGCTATTTTTCTGTCGCCGAAAATATCGAGCATATCTCTTAGCGTGTATTTAAGCTTATGCGGTGCCTCGTAAAAAATGAGAGTATGAGTATCATCCTTTACCGATTTTAAATGTTCGTTTCTGTGACGTTTATTAACGGATAAAAAACCCTCGAATGCAAACCGCCTTGTAGGGAGGCCAGACAATATAAGCGCATTTATAAGTGCAACGGGGCCCGGAATGGTTGTAACGGTAATGTCATGCTCTATGCAAAGCCTAACCAAATCCTCACCCGGGTCGGAAATAGCCGGTGTTCCGGCATCCGAAACAAGCGCTACATTTTTGCCCTCCTCCATAAGACCGATAAGATACTCTCCCTTTGAAGCCTTGTTATGCTCATGATAGCTTGTAAGCGGCTTTTGAATATCAAAATAATTTAAAAGCTTTATCGTTTGACGCGTATCCTCCGCAGCAATTATATCAACAAATTTAAATGTTTCCAAAAACCTCGACGATACATCGCCGAGATTCCCTATCGGAGTTGCGCACAAATACAGCGTACCCTTCAAACCAATCAAAACCTTTCCGTATAATTTCTTCCGTAAATCCTTTTAACCTCGTCGCTTTCTTCTCCGTTTTGGTTTTGAAGAATCAGCGGCGGCAATACCTTAAGCTCGCTTCCGCCCTTATACATTCCGTCTATCAGAAAAAGCACGGGCGGCTTATCGGCTTTTGAATGAACAAATCTTATTCGCTTCGGCTCTATATCGTACTTTCTCATCGCTTCTGTCACATCACAAAGCCTGATCGGTCGATGCACCATAACGAGATGTCCTTTGTTTTTAAGCAATTCCGATGACACCCTAACAACGTCGTCTATCGTACAGAGCACTTCATGGCGAGCTATTGTTTTTTCATCAAGCTCATTTATAATCGCACTTCCGATTTTCATATACGGCGGATTGCACGTTACCGTATCAAAGCTCCTTTTTTCCAAATCAAGCTTTTTTAAATCGCTCTCTATAATTTTAACTCTGTCCTCTATACCGTTTAACAAAACAGAACGCTTTGCCATATCCGCACTTTCATGCTGTATTTCAACACCGTATATTTCCCGTGCCGAAGTTTTCGCAAAAAGAAGAATAGGCACAATCGCACCGCCTGTACAAAGGTCAATTATTCTATCAGACCGTATTTCACTTGCAAAATCAGAAAGCAACACGGCGTCCGTTCCGAATTTAAAGCCGGATTTCTTCTGCAATATAAACAGATTGTCACGCTGTAAATCGGATAGTATTTCATCATCGTTTAAATATTCTTTATTTAGCATTTGTTATATACGCCTTTTTATAATATCTGAAATTTTCTTCGTCACGCAGCTTATCAAGCGCAAAGCCCGCACCCTTTGCAACACATGACGCTGCAAAATCGGCAACACGGGTTTTAACTCCTATTTCCTCCGAAAGCCTGTCCGAAAGTCCGTAAAGCAAGCTTCCGCCGCCCGTTAATACGATTCCGTCCTCTAAAATATCCGCCTGAAGCTGCGGAGATATTTCCTCAAGCACGTCCTTTGAACGCTCCGTTATATTGTGTATAAAATCATCAAAGCACGGCTTAATCTCATGTGAGGATACCATAACTGCCTTCGGCATACCGCTGACGGTGCATATACCTCTTGCAACGCATGAAATATTTTCGTTTCTTTGCTTTGCTCCGCCTATGGTTATCTTAATATGCTCCGCCGTTTGAGGACCGACAATAAGATTGTATTTTTTTCTCATATACCTTACAACAGCATCGGTAAAATCGTCTCCTGCAATCTTAAGCGAACGTCCCGATATTATCTTTCCGACAGATATTGCAGCTATATCGGTAGTACCTCCGCCTATATCTATAACCATTGCGCCGCGCGGCATCGTTACGTCGATACCTGCCCCGAGCGCCGCCGCAACCGGCTCCTCCATTATAAATATTTCTTTTCCGCCCATTTGGCGTGCAGTTTCTATTACGGCTCTTTGCTCAACATCGGTTACTCCGGACGGAACGCACATCATAATACGCGGTCTGCCGACCGTTCTGCGCATAGCCTTGCCGAGAAAAGCCTTAATCATTGCCTCCGTAAGCGTATAGCTTGAAATAACCCCCGACCGAAGCGGTCTTGAAACCTCTATTTCGGGCGGATTTCTGCCGAGCATAACCTGTGCACTGCTGCCTACGGCAACCGTTTCTCCGCTGTTTTTATCAACCGCTATTACGGACGGCTCATTTAAAATAATTCCTTTCCCCTTAAGATAAACAACAACGGACGCTGTTCCGAGGTCAATTCCTATTGAAGTGTTAAACATTATATATCTCTCCTCAAATAACTCTCAGAACATTGAACATTACAACAAAAAACACGAAAAACGCCAACGACATACAATACATCGTCTTTTCCGCCGAGGCAAAGCTCCATTCGGTTCTTAATCCCTCATATGTCAGCACAAGCCACATAACAACACCTGTCATAACAAGCATGACTGTAGCATATATCGTGAAAAAGTTTATCAAAATGCCTATCACCGACATCACAAGCAGCGGTGTCATGGCGGCAACGGGACGAACGATAAATGATTTGAACGTTGTGCGTGATTTCATAACAAATCTGTTTACAAAGTAAAGCACTCCGAGATAAACGAAAAATACGGCTATAAGCGCAAGTGACGAGTAAAGCGTTGATTCAATCATTGCACCGATTCCGTAGCCCGGCATTGCAATTCCCGCTGCAAGTCCGCCGAGAATATTACGTATCAGTCTTGCATATGCAAAATACCCGCACATGGCTAAAGACAGACTTGTAAATACGATTATAAATATAATCTGCCACATATTCATAAATCCCGGATTTGATACGGCAGATACGGGCTCGCGCATAAAGCGTTTTGCAAAGCCGGAAACATCGCCTGCCGCACTTTTAAATTCAGATGAATTAAAGGTGTGCTTTTTAAACTTTTTAGCTCGTTTGAATTTGTCACGGAATCTTGTTTTTTCCTTTTTCGTATATCCCGTCCTGTACACGTTATCCTGCCAACCGGTTTTTGTGTTTTCATCACGGGCGTTTGTATTTTCATACGTACTCTGCTCTTTTTCTTCTTTTTCTTCTTTTTCTTTTCTCGCTCTTACCGCACCGGCACAGCTGCAGCTTTCGCCCTTTTCAAGTTCTCTTCCGCAATATATACAACTTCTCATAAACTCAAAACCTTTCAAATGACAATTTACTCATATTATATTTTATCATCTACTTCTTTTTTCGTCAATCCTATATATTGTAAACAATGTGTAAACAATATTATGTTTCGCAAAAATGCCGTATAATTGTTAAGCCGAAAAGACTCACAATACTTTATCGGATTGCAAATCTTTTCGGCGCGGAATGATTTAAAAGCTATTTTTTATTCCGTAACCGACAGTTAATTTCTTTTTGAATACTCCGTCGGCCACATATTTGTTTCCTTTTTGAATATTTTTGAAAAATAGTAAGAATCCTTAATCCCCACCAATAACGCAAGCTCCCTCAGCTTCATATCCGGCTGTTCACGCAGATAGCGTTTTGCGATTTCTATTCTGTAACGTGTTAAAAACTCGTTGGGGGATATTCCTTTTTGCCGCTTAAAAATACGGCTTATGTAGCTCGGCACAAATCCGAATTCATCGGACAGATTATCACTCGTTATATTTTTCTTGTAGTTTTGTATCAAGTACAATTCAACCTCATTTGAAAGCTTTTCATATCTGTCCTCGTTTTTCTTGTCACTGCGCAGAGTCATCATAATCGAAGCTACATCGTCGGAAAGCTCATCATACGATACAAATCCCGCAAGCGCATTTATAAGCTCGTGCTTAACGCTTGTATTCTTCCGCTGTATATTTGTGGGATTTCTGAGCACATAGGTATCGAGAATGACGTTTAGCACATCATTTATTTCCTCTTGCGTTGAAGATGCCTTATACATCTTGCAAAACAGCATAGAAAGAAGGCCCTTAAGACCGTCTTTATCACCGGCCGCTATTGCCGCAACAGCCCTGTCTATATCCTCAAGAGTGTAAGGATGGCTTATATCACCGAAGCCGTCCGTATTCTCCTGAGTATCTATAAGCTGCGACTTGCCGAGAATAAGTCTTTTTATCATACTGCGCCTAAGCTTTTGAAAGTAGTCCCCGGCATTTTTAAACGTAATTGAAGAATTGTAAATAACCGTTATCGGCAACTCCTTTTTTGACATATAATCAAAAAAGTTTTTAATTATCTCTATTCGTCTTTCCTCTTTTTCCGACTGAATAACAAGATATCTCTCAGACTGTGCGCTTTCGTTAAAGAATATGTATTCCTCACCGTCTTTAAGCTCCCGCCCCATAAACCGTTCTATTTTTTCATCGGACCAAAACGACGCACCCGGCATCATTACCTCCGCATCATATACGCAGTATGCC